>CAMLGO010000018.1 GCA_946479665.1 uncultured Candidatus Saccharibacteria bacterium | reverse complement strand
TGCCGGTTCGGATGCCAAGGTCGCCAGTCGGTAATACATCGAGGCGTCCCATGCAGAATATTAAAAACATATGAACTGTCCATTCGCCGATGCCTTTTACTTTGGTGAGTTCGGTAATGATGTCAGCATTGCTGAGTTGATCGAGCGTATCGAAACGTACGCTGCCGTCAAGAATGTGACGGGCAAGATCTTGTATATAGCCCGCTTTTTGATACGACAGTCCGACGGCGCGCAGTTCCTCGGTGTCCTTAGTTAGGATCTGTTCCGGTTCTGGAAAGTCGCCCCCGAATAGCGCTTTGAACCGCCCTTCAATTGTCGCGGCTGCCTTCACGCTGAGCTGTTGACTGATGATGCTGCTTGCCAGTTCGTGATAGTAGTTGGTGTGTGCGACGAGAGGAGGATGGGCGGCGGTTGCATCAATAATAGTCGCTAAAAAAGGATCATGTGAACGCAAATACGTAGCGGCTTGTTGGGTGGCAGGGGTCACTATAATTCAACCGATTCACTGAGGCGAGTATAGATAATCCCATGCGCGCCAGCAGCTGCACCGACCAGGCGGTCGACCAATTCCTGGCCGATAGCAGAGGCGATGGCATCGTGTGTCGGGAAGGCGGCTCGTGGGCGGATGGCCACCAGAAAGTCCATTGCCTCGCCAATCTTTAGCCATGGGGCAGTCACAGGCAGGGCAAGCATATCAACCGAGGCATCTGGGATGAAAAACGAGTCGCCAGGATAATAGAGGAGATCATTAACAAGGACGCCTAGATTGGCGATAGGCCCTAAGCTGTCGTGGATGCTCGCGTGCTTACCGCCGAAAAACTGAAGATCAAAAGCGCCAATCGAGCACGACTCGCCGGCTGCCACGGTCTTTGTGTTGAAGGCCTCTATCTTTGATGTTATATCGACAGGGCCAACGACGACAGCGTTTGGATTTTTATCGATGATAGCTTCGATCTGCTCATGATCAAAATGATCAGCATGCTCATGGGTAATAACGACCGCAACCACGTGCTCGGGTGCGATAAAATCGGTCGTGTAATTACCTGGGTCAACCACGAGCAGTTGATCGTCTTTTTCTACCGTAAAGCAGGCGTGTTCGTACTTGGTGAGTTTCATAGCTTATCCTCCTTCTTGAACCACTTGGTGTAAGCGGCTCGAGCTTTAATGATCTTTGGCATGATGACGATAGAGCAGTAGCCGCTGGCGGGTTGCTTATTGAAATAATCCTGGTGTTCCTCCTCGGCGCGGTAAAAGCTCGTCAGTGGAACAATTTCGGTGACGATCGGATCATCCCAGTGTTGCCTAGCGCGGTCGCGGGCGGATGTAAAGAGCTCGCGCTGTGTATTGTTTTGATACATCATGGTCGAGCGATACTGCGGGCCTTCATCGGCACCTTGGCGATTGAGGGTAGTGGGGTTGTGGATGAGAAAGAAGATATCGAGCAATGCATCGGCGGGTAAAATCGTCTCGTCAAATTGTACGCGTACTACCTCGGCATAGCTTGTGCGGCCACTCGCCACACGGTAATAATCGGGCGTTCCGTCGCCGCCGGCGTAGCCACTCTCAACCAGCGTTACGCCTTTTAACTGGCGAAACACTGCGTCGCTACACCAGAAGCATCCACTACCAAGAACAAACTCTGTCATATCTTTAGTATACGCCGTTATACTAGAGAGGTGAATGTTCAAGAGTTTCAAGAATTAATCTGGCAAAAAGGCCAAGAGTTATATCGTGATATGCCGTGGCGTGATGACGTCAGGGCCTACTATGTATTGGTAAGCGAGCTGATGCTGCAGCAGACACAGGTAGATAGGGTGGTGCCGAAATTCAACGCGTTTATTGCACGATTTCCAAATGAAAGGACGCTGGCTGAGGCGAGTTTAGGTGAGGTGCTGACACTGTGGAATGGACTGGGCTATAACCGCCGAGCGAAATTTTTGCATGATGCAGCCAAGATGATCGTTGGAGATTTTGACGGCGCATTCCCCGAGACATACGACGACATTATCAAACTTCCGGGCGTTGGGCCGAACACGGCTGGGGCGATTTTGAACTATGCCTTCAACCGGGCGACTGTATTTATTGAAACGAATGTGCGTACCGTGTATTTTCATCACTTTTTTCCTGACGGCGAGAAAGTAAGCGATGCACAGTTGCTTCCGCTCATTGAGCAAACGCTCGACCGCGATCATCCGCGTGAATTCTACTGGGCCTTGATGGATTATGGATCATGGCTGAAGCGTCAGGGCGCGGGTAAGATTACTCAAAGCCATCATTACAAAAAGCAATCGGCGCTGGCAGGGAGTGTGCGCGAGGTGCGAGGTCAGATCGTCCGGGCGCTTACGATGGGGGACGTGACACTCGAGCGACTCAGACACGCCGTAGTAGCCGACGAACGATTCGATGCCGCGCTGTCTGGTCTCATGAAAGACGGTCTGGTAAGCGAGCGTAATGATCTGTTTCATTTGACGAAATAGTGACCTTCGGGGGATAATAGAAAAGTAATGAAACGACTTGCACTACTAGGTATAGTAGCTGGCACAAGTATGCTGGTGTTTTTAGTGTTTACTCACGTAAGTCATGCCGAGGCGCCTCCTATGAGCGAGGCTCATATTGAACGTATCCGCAGCAACTGCACCGATGTGAAAGCGACCTTATCTCAACTTCATGCCAGCGACGGGCTTCTTCGTGTCAACAGGGGGCAAATCTACGACTCAATTTCAACAAAACTCATGGCGACATTCAATAGCCGTGCTAGCTTGAACCGGCTTGATGCGACCCAGTTAGTGACGGTAGCTAGTCTCTATGAGCGCGAACTTGCTGCCTTTCGAACTGATTACAAAGCATACGAGCAGCAAATGTCTGATATTTTGAAGATTGACTGCACTAAGCAGCCGGTTGCATTTTATGACGCCATAGCTCAAGCCCGTGACAAGCGTATAAAGGTGCATCAGCATGTCGTTGCGCTTACCAAGCAGATTAATGATTACAAGGCGGCCTTTGATGCCTTTGAAAAGCAATACCTGACGTCGCTACAATCAGTACAGGAAGGGCAGCAATAATGAACGAAGAAACGCCTAGTCTTGAGGAGCAAGCGACTACCGCATGGAGCCAGCATCGTTTCTTGATTATGATCGGAAGTGCCGTGGTTATCTCTCTGTTTTTGGTGGGAGTTGGTCTGGCGTTATATTCAAGCAGTGGCGCAGCGCAGCTTGATTTGAGCCGTCCTGGCTATGCGACCGTTCGCTCCGAGGCGACTAAGGCCGCCGATAAATACGAAGGCTTTTCGGCAAACGGCCCAATCGACCAAGAGGCGCTTAAGCAGTTCCGGAAACTTTTTGACGAACAGTCATCGAGTGCGACGAAGTTTGATGCGTTTGCAAATGATGTCTTGAGCGAATCTGCATTAAAGATTGATAGTCCGCCGGCTGATAGCCAGCAGTAGGGAAAATTATTTTTTAACCAGAGGGGTTGGTAAGAGGCTCGGTGCCACGGCTAGCTCTATATTGGCATCATCAAGCGCCTCGAGGAGGCGTTTGCGCATCTCGGCGGTAACCGACCATTGATCGGATGGTTGGGTTTTTCCGGCGATCAGTAGATCAACCGCGGTACCAGTGAACTCACCGATCGATACGAAGGCTGGTGCTTTGATGATCTTATTTTTCCATTCGCTTTCGCTCGCTAGTTCTGTGCCAATGCGATCGATAATGTCGGCAACTTCATCAAGATTACTCGAGGGGTGAACGGCAATATTGAAGCGGGCCATACTGTAGCCCATGGTCTTGTTGATGACGTGCATAACCATGCCATTCGGAAAGTAGTGGACGTTGCCGTCAGCATCGCGTAGGACGGTTGAGCGCGTACCGATTCTTTCAACTGTGCCACTAGCTCCTTCGATAGCGATAATGTCGCCAACGCGGTATTGGTTTTCGGCGATGATAAAAATACCAGATAGAAAATCTTTAATAAGCGATTGGGCGCCAAATCCGAGCGCCACGCCAATGATGCCGGCGCTGGCAAAGAGTGGTGCGAGATCAAGCCGAAAGACTTTTGTAAGGATGCTTACGATCACGAAAATGATAATCATGATGCGCCAGATTGATACGAATAACGCAGATAGCGTTTTTTGGCGCTTTTCCATGTCTTTTCGATGCCAATCGCGGTGTTTGGCGGTACTTTTAACAGCTTGTTTAACGAGTTTTGCAAGAAGGCCGCTACCGACATAGAACAACACGACAGCAATACCGATGGTTGTCAGTACATCAAAGCCGACATCCCTCATCCACTGCTCAATACCGAGCTCTTTGTAGAGGTCAAAAACTTGCTTCATATGTGTTTAGTATACCACGAGAAGCGTAAGCAGGACGACGGGCTTTTGTGACTATGCGGTGAGTGATGTACGTAGCCAGGCGTCGATACTACCAGCGCCCATACCGAGAACAAGCTTGCCGTCTGAGCGAGCTTGTTCGATAGTTTTCCATAACTCTTCATTAAGATCAGCAATATGAACCTGATCGCGGTTGGCGAGGTTGGCGGTGAGTAGTTCGGGCGTCAGGATTTCAAGGTTAGGATCTTCGCGCGACAGATAGGTGGGGAGCCAGTAGACTTCATCGGCGAGTTCAAACTGGTTGGTGTACTGCTCTCGAATCTCGTGCTGGCGAACATTTTGGTGGGGTTGGTAAACAAGCACGACGTGGTCAGACAGCTCGCGCGCCATCTGTAAGGTGGCGGCAATTTCGACGGGGTGATGACCATAGTCACTGTAGAGGTTGTCGGTAAGTTTTTCGAAACGGCGGTTGGTTCCCGGGAAGCTTTCCAGATTTGCCGGGTTGCTATCGAGGTCAAGTTTCTCAAGTGCTTTAAGTACGAGCGTGGCATTGTGGCGATTGTGCGCACCGGGCAGCTTAATGCTTAGTGGTTCTTGAAGAATCCAAGCGTCAGGGTGGTTGGCGAAAAGTTCACTATGCTGCGATTGCCACGCGATTAACTGGCGCGACTGCGTGCCGAAAGTCTCGAAGGCTTGAAGGTAGTCACTTTCCGTTGGGTACGTGTCGGGGTGGTCGTAGTCGATCGATGTAACGAGTGAGAGGAATGGGGAGAAGTGCAAGAAATTACGGTCGAATTCGTCACATTCATATACAAAATACTCGCTGGCCGGATCAAACTTACCGCTTGGACCGAAACTAAGCGTAGTGCCTACTGAATAGCTGACAGGAATACCGAGTTGCTGTAGTGTCCATACCATCATGCCAGTAGTAGTGGTCTTGCCGTGGGTACCGGCAATGGCGATGAGTTTTAGGTTCTTCTCGGCAATGATGTGGGCCAGAAGTTCATCACGCTTGGCGGTCCGGATGCCAAGCTGGCGCGCCAGCACGAGTTCGGGGTGATCCTGTGGCAGTGCAGCAGTGTGAACAAACCAATCGATCGGCTGCTGCTCATGACAGTCGGTAAGAAAACGGCCATCTTGCCCGATAGAAATGGCGATGCCACGGGCCTGCAGCTCACGGGTGACGAGACTTTCATGACTATCCGATCCCTGTACTTGGTAGCCCGCATCGTGCGAAATTTCAGCCAGGGGGCCAATGCCGACACCCCCGATACCCGAGAAGTATATATTCATACTATGAGTATACCACTTGCTGATAGGTGGTGTGCTGTGGTGTAATAGAGGTAAGTTTACACAACAACATAAACATATGATAAAAACACTCATTCACCGTATTCTGCTACGCCGTCACTTTTGGCGCTACGCTACCTTTTCCGAGGTGGCTGAGTTATATGCTTCGAGTATGTTGCGCCGGCTGGCCATTAACATATCGGCGGCGTTTATGTCGGTGTACTTGCTGCAAAATGGCTATAGTGTTCTGTTTATTGCTGGCTACTGGGCGCTCTATTATTTTCTCAAGATTTTCATGGCCTTTCCATCCGCTATTTACGCTTCAAAGTTCGGCCCGAAGCACGGCATCCTTGTGTCGAATCTGCTCTACATTCCAGCAATGATCCTGTTTACGATGGTGCCTCACTGGGGGCTGCTTGCTATTGCCGCCTCGGGGTTGCTGCAGGGTGCGTCGGCGACAATGTACAACATTTGCTACTATATTAATTTCTCAAAAGTAAAAAGTGTCGAGCATGCGGGCAAGGAAATTGCCTACATGAATATTGTTGAAAAGATCGCTACCGGGCTCAGCCCGCTTATTGGCGGGTTGCTCGCCTTCGTTGCCGGGCCTGAGGCCTCGATGTGGGCTGCAGCAGTGTTGTTTGCAGTCGCAGCGTTGCCACTGCTTCAGACTGCCGAGCCGCCGCGTTCACGACAGAAGCTCGTATTTCGCGGGTTTCCATGGCGCATGGCGTGGCGCAGTCTTGTGGCTGAGGTTGGGCTTGGCTTTGATGTGGTGGCTTCTGGTACGGTGTGGTCGCTACTCGTGGCTGTGGCGGTTCTTGGAACGAGTAATAACGAAGTATATGCCAAGCTGGGCGCATTGCTGTCGATCGTACTGTTGGCGGCAATTGCGTCGTCGTATGCATATGGCAAGCTCATTGATCGGCGTCGTGGTGGTGATCTCCTGCGCATGGCTGTCGTGGGTAACGTACTTGTCCATTTGGTCCGGCCATTTACGGGCACGATCGGAGGCGTACTGGCGGTTAATGCGGCCAATGAGATGGCAACTACCGGGTATGCAATGGCATTTACTCGCGGTATGTTCGACACCGCCGATATATCCGGTCACCGCATCACCTATCTAGCCTGTATTGAAGTAATGGCTAATCTTGGTGCGGCCCTAGCTGGAGTAGTTCTTGCTACAGGTGTTTTGCTATTCGGTGATATCGACGGCATGAAGTCGTTTTTCTTCGCGGCAGCGGCTATCGTACTGATCATTGCGACGCCAAAGTTTCATCTCTACCGAAAATAGTGCTCATGCTACAATATAGGGAGTATCACGAGGTGGGATATATTTTCAGTGACAGATAAGCGCAAGGTGAGGAGTATACTTAGATTTCTGCAACACGCGAAGACGTGGCAGCTTTGCGTTGTGCTGATTTTATGTGCCTTTATAGCGGCTACCTTTTTGAGGCTTAATAACATCGGTATGATCGAGCGTCGGTCGGCGGTAATTGCGGCTGACGAAGCGGGTAATAGCGAAACAACGCAACAAAGGTTGTTTGCTTTACAACGATACGTTGCCTCTCATATGAATACCGATCCTGGGCGGATTGCGTTTAATGGCCAATACCAGCGCGACAGCCAAAAGCTGAAGGACGAGGCGGCCAATCAAGACACTTCCGATGGCAACGTTTACCATAAGGCGGCAGCGGTCTGTGATCCTATTGCCAGGGCTCAGGGCTGGCGTTGGCCTGACCCCCGTTATACACAGTGTGTTGATACCGAACTCAGCAAGTATCCGGCTGCCAGTGGCCCCGTGACGAGTATTAAGGTTCCCGACGTAAGTATGTACTATCACAGCTACGTTTCACCTGCTTGGTCGCCCGATTTTGCAGGCTTCTCGGTACTCGCGTGTATCATCTTGGTGCTTATGATTTTAGTGCGTCTTGTGAGCCTGTTTGTTCTGCGTTTACTACTGAAACATCACTATAAGAGCGTGTAAGGTGTTGACACCTGTGACATGAGGGGGTAATCTTACCCTTGTAAGAACTAACACACTTAGGAGGTATAAGATCTTATGGCTTACAGTCACACAAATTCGAAGGGTATCACTTACTACTTGCACAAAACCGATGTAACACTACGCGGTGGCAAGCCACAAACAATTTACTTTTTCGCTAAGGTAGAAAAGAACGCCAAGGGCGAACCAACTGATCTTCCAGAAGATCGCGAAGTTAAGGAAAACCCACGCAACGGCTTCCTTACTATCAGCAAGAAAAAATAATATTCTTCTTGAAACATAAGCCCGTTTGGTGATACACTCGTATCAAACAAACAGGTGCCAAAATAGCTCCCGAGGATGCGCAAATCATTCGAAGGGGCTTTTTTGATGGTTTTATCCCCGTAAATCGGTGTTTAGGTGTAAAATAGAAGCTATATGACAGTCATGATTAAGGTAGAGAATCTCAAGAAGCGCTATGGTGACAAGCAGGCAGTTGACGGCGTTAGCTTCTCGGTAAAAAAGGGCGAAATCTTTGGTATCCTGGGTCCAAACGGTGCTGGTAAAACAACGACACTTGAAATGATGGAAACGCTTCGTCCGATTGATAGCGGCACGGTGGTTATCGATGGTATCGATGTAGCGACCGAGCCGGATCAAATCAAATATGTGATTGGCGTTCAGCCACAGACACCGGCTTTCCAGGATAAAACGAAACTGACCGAAGTCATCGAAATGTTTGGTGCCGCATACGGCGAGAAAGTCGACGCCATGAAGTTTTTGCGCGACGTCGAGCTTGAAGATAAGGCGGATAGTTACGTTGAGAATCTTTCTGGTGGGCAAAAGCAGCGCCTCAGTATTACCACTGCGCTAGTGCATGGCCCGAAGGTGTTCTTTCTCGATGAGCCAACTACCGGCCTCGATCCACAGGCTCGCCGCCATCTTTGGGACTTGATTGAGCAGGTGAGAGCCAAGGGGATTAGTGTGGTCATGACGACTCACTACATGGATGAGGCGGAGATACTATGCGACCGGATCGCCGTGATGGATAACGGCAAAATTGTTGCTATTGATACGCCAAAGAATCTTATTAAGCAGCTACTTGATCGTGGATTTAAAAAGAAACAGCACGTCGAGCAGGCAAATCTCGAGGATGTCTTTATTGACCTCACCGGTAAAGACCTGAGGGAGAACTAAGCTATGAATAAATCACTCTACACCATTGTCACGATGGCTAAAATCAATACGCGCCGTGTTTTTCGAGACAAAGTTGCCCTTTTCTTCACCATTGGCTTCCCTCTTATCTTTCTGTTTGTCTTTGGCGGGCTCAATAGCGGTAATAAAGATATTTCGTTTAAGGTGGCGGTTATCAATGAATCGAGCAGCTCGGTTGCGCGAGAGTTTGTAAAAGGCGCTTCTGAAAATAAAGTGCTAAAAGTCGACAAAGACATCACGACGCTCGATCAGGCAAAAGAAAAGATGAGTCGATCCGAACTTGATGCGGCAATTGTGCTGCCAAAAGGGTTCGGCGATAATGCGCCTGGTACGCAGCATCCAGCGGGCAAGGCAAATATCGTGTACACCCAAAATAATCAGCAATCAGCCCAGGCACTAAGCTCGATACTTGATTCCCAGTTTAAGCAAAAGAACAGCCAGTCGGGCCAGGCTGACGTGCCGTTTACGGTGACAACAGAACAGCTTAATGAGCGTAGCTTATCGGCGTTCGATTATACCTTTGCTGGTCTGCTTGGCTTTGCCATTATTGGTATGGGTATCTTTGGCCCGATCAATGTATTCCCAGAGCTGAAGAAAATGGGTATTCTGCGCCGTCTCAGCACTACGCCCCTGAAGGTGTGGCAGTACTTCATGGCGACGATGATTGGCCAAGTCTTTATCGGTCTTATCAGCCTTGCCATTATGTTTATTGTGGCGATTCTGGTGTTCAAGCTCAATATCGTTGGTAATTATCTCGAGCTTGCCTTGTTCTTGGTCTTGGGTATTATTACGATTCTCGGTATCGGCTTGGCACTTGGTGGCTGGGCGAAGAATGAGCGCCAGGTGGCACCACTGGCCAATATCATTGTCTTTCCAATGATGTTCCTCTCGGGCACCTTCTTCCCACGCTTCCTTATGCCGGAGTGGCTTCAGAATATCTCGGCGTTCTTGCCTCTGACGCCAATTATTGACGGTATCCGGCTTATCGCGACGGAAGGTAAGCATCTTATCGATATTCTGCCGCAAGTTGGCTTGATCGGCCTTTGGATGGTCGTTATTTACGCCATTGCCTTCAAGGTATTCCGCTGGGAGTAGAATGCTCAACACTGAATTGACCAATTTTATAACTTATGTTATAAAGATATGTAATGAGTGCCGAACTTCTTCACGATAATCAAAATGCTGTTAATGAAGAAGGTGACGTTGTGTCATTTCACGATATTGACGATATCGCTCACCTTGATAGTGATCTCGAGGGTATATATCCAGCCTCTATCGAGAGTAGTCTGAGGAATCATCCTGCCGCTCATAGTATGAGTGAGCCAGAGATTAGTAAACTGGCGCAGGAGCTTATAAGTGAACTTCGTCAGCAACATACACGTCGCCGAAAAGCACGCGCAATATTTGCAGTTATGCGAAATCGAGAGTACCTCACCGCCGAGGATCAAAGCGCGATTGCAGTAGAGGCAGGGCTGTCGGCCAATGCCTTTGATGTGGAGCACGATAGTATATTGCCAAAGCAGAGTGAGGTGACTGTTGATAGTGGCCTAGAGGAGCCTGGCTTCATCGACTATCGTAAGGCTGCCGCAAATGATCGCGACTAGTTAGGGCGAGCGCGTAACGACAAGATCATCGATCCATATATTCCCGATTGAACCGTCGTTTCCGACGGTAATAGATACGCGTGGTGAGCTGGCGGTGAGCGTGAAACTGCAAGTGACTTGTTGCCAGCTCGTTTTGACGCCGCCATATCCGCATGCGGTCAGGATGGCGCCAGTATTTGCATCGCCAAAGCGAATCTTTGAGTTATTACTCAGACCATTCCAGTTGGCATCTGTGCGAATCCATAAACTAACCGTATAAGTCTGCCCGGCTGTGTCGCCGTAGGGATTGCCCGCAAGTGATTGGCCGGTGCTTGCAGGGCCTATTCGCATTGATGCTGTCGATGTTCGATAGACGCTTGTATCTACGAAGGCGCTTGGTATCGGAACCGTAGCACCTGCCTTAGTCTTATTCCAGGCGAGGAGGTTATACCCAGCGCATACGCCTGTTTTTGGTGTGCCGCTGGCGTTATCGATATAGTAGGTGGTGGTTCCATAGGTCGCGGTGATGCAATACGTACCCGGATTGGTGCTATTGTCACTTGTATATTGTAGTGCAACATTGTCGGGTTCGGTAATTCCGGCATCTGTCAGTGCGGACGGAAATTGGTCCGAGTTGCTCGCCTGCCATACGCGTATTTTCTTATTCACCTGAGCGAGGGTGCTAGTTGTTGCACTCACGCGCGCCCTGTCTTGTATGCCGTTATAAGCTACGATTGTTATTGCTGCGAGAATACCGATGACAACAATAACAATAAGCAGCTCGACGATCGTAAAGCCACTATGGTGGTATTTGTTGTCGGTTTGTTTATGCATGTTAGCCCACATTACTACACGAGATTATGAAGCACGAGCGTCATCGAGTCAAACCTGATGTATTCAAATAAAAAGCATCCATTATCTTTAGTGGATGCTTTGCCGAAGGACAGGTCGGCGAGAGCGGGAAAAATTAATTCTGGTGGGGCTGGATGGAATCGAACCATCTACCAAGTGGTTATGAGCCGCCTGCTCTAACCGATGAGCTAC
>CAMLGO010000017.1 GCA_946479665.1 uncultured Candidatus Saccharibacteria bacterium | reverse complement strand
TCTCCTCGGCAAGCAGCGTGGACGGCAAAAATCCTTTAATAGGTAGCTTAAATAGGGTATCGATTACGCTATTGAATTCTTCACTAGATTCTACTACTTTAATGCCACCGAGTTTGCCGCGTCCACCTGTTGGAACTTGGGATTTTAGAACAATAGGGGGTTTAATAAGGGTTGCACTAGAAGATATCAGTGTGCTTTTTGGCACAGGTAATCGGGCAGCTTTCAGTAGGGACTTCGCTTCGTATTCGAGGAGTTTCATAATATCTAGTTTAAGCTTTTAGTTGGACCTTTGTGAAGGTGTAGTATACTATAAGGTAGATTATGGGACTTAAAAGATTTGCTGAAAAGTATAACTACTCTTTAATTTTGTTAAAGGAACTAGTCGTAACGGATTTTAAACTACGTTATCAAGGTTCTTTGTTAGGCTATGTATGGTCGTTACTGAGACCATTGGCATTATTTGTAATTTTATATTTCGTGTTTGTAAAATTTCTTCGTATTGGAGACAGTGTTCCCCATTTCCCTGTGTACCTATTATTGGGTATTGTTTTGTGGAATTACTTTTCTGAAGTGACGAATGGTGGGGTGTCGGCTATTGTTGGGCGCGGCGATTTAATTAGAAAGATCAATTTTCCTAAATATGTTATTGTTCTTTCTGGTTCTTTCTCTGCACTAATAAACCTAGCCCTAAACTTTGTAGTGGTGGGGATTTTTATGTGGGTAAATCATGTTCCATTGACATGGAATCTACTATGGGTACCACTTTTAGTACTTGAACTTTTTACGCTTTCTCTCGCAGTAGCATTTTTCTTGAGTGCGGTGTTTGTGCGGTTACGCGACATGAATTATATATGGGAAGTGATTATGCAGGGAGCATTCTACGCCACCCCAATCATTTACCCACTTTCGGCTATGTCGCACGACGTAGCGAAGGTCCTCATACTTAATCCTGTGGCGCAAATTATACAAGATATACGCTTTGTAGCTATCACTCAGGATACCCTTACAATCAATAGTTTATATGGAAGTCCATGGATGCGATTTGTGCCGATCGCACTAACTATAGGGCTAGCTATTTTAAGCGCCTGGTACTTCCGAAAACGTTCTAAGCATTTTGCAGAGGAGGTCTAATGAAAAAAAATAAAAATGCCGCTAAGAGTGTTCTTCGAGTAGATAATGTATATAAGAATTTCAAACTTCCTCATGAACAGATAAATTCTATTAAGCGCTTTGTTACTCAAGGCTTGAAAAAGCAACAAAATGGATTTGAAGTACAGCATGCCTTGAAAGATATAAGTTTGGATGTCAAGAAAGGTGAATTTTTTGGCATTGTAGGGCGTAATGGTAGTGGAAAGAGCACACTGCTGAAAATACTCGCAGGAATATACCAGCCAACTCAAGGTAGTGTGAAAACGCAAGGTAAGCTCGTTCCTTTCATCGAGCTGGGTGTAGGGTTTAATCCTGAACTCACTGGTAGGGAGAATGTATACCTCAATGGGGCGCTCTTAGGGTTTAGTCGAAAGCAAATCGATGCTCATTATGATGATATCGTTGCATTTGCAGAACTCGAACGATTTATGGACCAGAAGTTAAAAAACTATTCTTCTGGAATGCAAGTTCGACTTGCCTTTTCCGTAGCAACGAGAGCAGAAGCAGATATTCTGTTAGTTGACGAGGTGCTGGCGGTCGGCGATGCTGATTTTCAACGAAAATGCTACGATTACTTTAAGAGTCTAAAAAAGACGGACACTACTGTAATATTTGTAACACATGACATGAATGCCGTGCGGGAATATTGTGATAGGGCGATGCTTATTGAGGGTGGGATTATTACGAGTACCGGTAAGCCGAGTGATGTAGCTGACAATTATTTGCAGTTATTCAATAGTTCAGCTGCCGTTGAAGTAGCTGAACTAAATAAGAATCAAAAGCGCTGGGGTGGCGGTGAAATCAAAATTGTTGATATTGACATTAAAACAGATGCGAAGAAGATAAAGATTGACTATGTGATTGAAGCGAATGAAGATGTAGAGGATTTCGTGCTTGGTTATAATTTTATTGATAACAACGACAGAATATTAATGGGTGGCAATACCCTGAATGCTAGCGGTGGTAAGAAATTGTCCGTAAAGGCGCATCAACAGATGAAACTCTATTTTGAGATAGACAATGTTTTAGGCAGTGGAAATTATACTTTTAATACTATTGTTAGGTCAGGTGACGGATCAACAATATTCGATAAATGGGATAATATTACTAACGTTAAAATTGCTAAAGCGGAATCCTACTACCCAATTATTGCGCCTGCAGATATGGTAGTGAAATAGGTACGGTTAAAAGGATAAATCATTAAAGAGAGAGTTGCCCCAATGAAAGTTCTGAACATAGCATTTTGTATCGATAATAACTACGTCAATCATTTAATAGTTACTATATTTTCCCTATTGAAAAACAATAAAAACGAGAAAATTAACATCCATATCATATCTTCGGACATTACGGCTGAAAGTAAATTGGCAATTGATGTGCTCAAGGAATTAGGGAATGCTGTAGAGATCTCATATTACAGTATAGAGGCTGCTCGTACTAGTGGCCTATCGATAACGATGAATTATATCAGCTCGGCGACTTACTATCGTTTGCTATTGGCGGAAATTATTCCTGACACGGTAGACGTACTACTCTACCTAGATGCTGATATCTTGGTGCACGGAGAATTAAGAGACATATTTAAGACTCAGATTGATGATGTCTATGCTGCAGCAGTTCCAGATATCTATCTTGATGATGATGATTTATATAAAGAAAAAATTCAATTGCAATCACGAACGTATATTAATGCTGGTGTTTTGCTTTTGAATTTAAAGAAGATTCGACAAGAAGATATAACCGAGAAGCTTATTTCTAATGCCAAGATTGAATCTCATCAGTATCAAGATCAGGATGCGATAAATGTCACATTTGGCGACAAGATAGCTGTTATAGATAGGGCATACAACTATCAAATAAAAGACAAGCAATATAATAAGCTTCCTGATGATAGTATGGTCATTCTGCACTATAGCGGGAGCATGAAGCCATGGAATCGTGATCGGCTATATGATCAATTCTCCGCTATATATGATGATTACAAATTAGATGCTGCTCAGTTTATCGGTAAAAGAAGTAAAAATATAAAATATGGTCTTTTGAAATACTCTACTGACAATGTAGGCGATAGTATACAGGGTGTCGCGGCTCGTAAGTTTCTTCCGCGGGTTGATTACTATTTTGAACGTGACAGTATGGATAATACAAAGACGAAGCCTGGTGAAACAGTGAAAGTGATCATTAATGGTTGGTGGGGTGATGGACCTGAGAATTGGCCTCCGTTAGACCAGAACCTTGATATTCTGCCAGTCTCAATGTATATAGAGGATCGTATTCAGAAAGAATTCCAGAAACCGAGAAGCAGGGCGCTCCTTCGACATTTTGGTCCTGTAGGCGCTAGAAGTCGTGGTACAAAAAAATTCCTCGATGGGATCAACGTAGATAGTTATTTCTCGGGCTGCCTAACTCTAACCCTGAACAAAGACAGAGGCATACAAAAGCAAGATTATGTATTGGCGGTTGATGTTCCGGACGTAGTCTACGAGGAGATGTGCAAACAAACAAAACGTAAAGTGATCAGAATTGGTGTATTGCGTAATGTGTCAACTGACATTGATGAGCAGTATCGTCATGCTGAGTTTTATCTATATCTTTATCAGTCGGCTCATTCGGTAGTAACTACGCGACTCCATACAATGCTACCGTGTCTTGCGCTAGAGACGCCGGTTTTGTTTGTAAATGACATACTTGATGATGACGATGTGCGATTTAGTGGTCTCGCAGAACTTGCATATAACGCGAGGTCGGAAGAGTATGTCAAAAATCCGTCTATATTTAGTCTCGATACTCCCCCGAGAAATAAGAAGGACTACCAAAAAATAAGAAAGAGTCTTGAAAAAACCACTAAAGAGTTTACGGGTTTTATGAGCGATTCGAGCTTCTTGACAAAGTCAGTGTCGGAATTCATTTTCGACGCGGCGTTTCTGCAAGCAGTAGTAGGGGGTTCTAGTAAGCTAGGTGATATTATTGAGCAAAGAGATAAATATAGAACAAGTCTTGAGCACAAAGAGAATCACGTAAAGGAGTTAATAAGCGAGCTTGAGGAAACACGTCATCAATACGAGCAGATATTAGATACATTCTCATGGAGGGTCACTAGGCCTTTAAGGGATGTTAGTGAAAAGTTGAGAAAAAATAAAAAGTGAAAAAAATAACCTTAGCAGAGTTGGCTTTGTTAACGCTGGCAATTCTTGATGGTGGGATACGGGGAAGTTTACGAAAAGCTTCAGAGAAACATGACTAAGACGAAGTTATTTTTTGATGCTACACCCCTAATGGATGTGCATGTAAGTGGTGTTGGTAAGGTGCTGCAGGAGACACTGAAGGCTATTGATACACCACGCTATGCCCGCCGGTATGATATGTATATATTCGTTCCAATGGATGAGTTAAAAAAGGCGAAGCGACTGGACTATAAATATATAAAGGTGAAAAGCTTGCCCTATCCTCACAGGTTTTTTAGTTTATTTGCTCGTTTGAGATTTTCTCCTCCTATAGACATATTCCTAGGTAGGGGAGTATATATATTTGAGAATTTTCGTAATTGGAACCTGCTCTTTTCAAAGTCAATTACGTATATTCACGATGTCTCCTTCAAAATATACCCAGATTTTGTCCAAGAACGAAATCTTACATACCTTCAGAGGTATGTAAAAATGTGGATTGATCGAACAGACAGAATCGTCACGGTATCGAGGTCGTCAGCCAAGGAGATTGCCGATGAATTTAGGATAAAGAAAGTATCGGTCGTATCAAATGCGGTTGACACAGCTATGTTCTATCCGCGCCCTGATGGTGAGGTGAATGAAGTAGCACGCAAGTGGATGCTTCCAACGAAGTACCATGTATTTATTGGTAACGTCGAGCCGAGAAAAAATTTGATTAATACGATCAAAGCTTTTAGGCGTTATGTTGACGACACTGATGCTGATGATTCGCTAGTTATTATTGGAGGTGGTGGCTGGCGCAACGAAGAGATTATACATGAAATCGAACAGGCACGCTTGGCAGGAGTAAATATTGTTCGTCCCGACGGTTATGTGCCAGATGAGGATCTCCCGGCAATTATTACGGGTGCACGAACGTTACTGCAATTTTCTTGGCACGAAGGTTTTGGGCTTCCGGTATTACAGGCAATCGCTTGTGGAACCCCCGTAGCTGCATCTGATATTACTTCTCTTCGTGAAGCTGCAGGGCAAGATAGGGGAATGATTGCCTATGCACCACCTGATGATATTGAAAAACTTTCTGAGGCTGTACGGCTAGCTGCGAATATACAGCACCGCAAAGAGGTGCCTTCCTCGGTGCGAACGTGGGAGATGGCAGCTCATGATCTTCTTGAGATTGTAGACGAAATAAAGTAGTTAAATTGACTTGTAAGCGTCGAGTAGACGAGTTGTCATATTTTCCCAGGAATTCTTGCGTGCGTATTGGCGGATCTTGTCGGCCTGCTCAGAGATATCTATATGCTTAACCTCTTTTGCAAGCTCGTAATAGCTGTCGGACTGCGTAAGGACGAGCTGTCCTATCTCTGAATTGGTCTCTTTTAAGGTTGAGACAGGGTAGGCGACAATAGGGCGTTCGTTTGCAATAGCAAGGTTAAGGGCGCCAGATGCTACACCTTTATAATAGACGCTATCATAAGGATAGAGACTGATGTCCGTTTCGCGTATGTAGCTATTGAGCTCGTCGTCACCCGGTATAACTCCAGTGATGAAAACACGATCCTGTAGATTGCGTTCGATGACGAGGTCGGCGACTTCGTCGTATAGTTTCTGGTCATCGCTATCTGATTTTACGCCACCAAGGATTGCGAGTTTGTAGTTATCTGGAAGATATGATAACGCTTTGACCGCTTTATCAACACCCTTGAAGCGGTGAATATAGCCAACGGTGCTAAGTATGATATCGCCTTCTTTTTTATTGAGAGATTTCTCGATATAGTGCGTCTTTTTAGGATTTGTAGCACCATAAGTTGGGTGTGGAATAAGTGTAATTTTTGCTTTTGGTACGCCGTATGTGCGTAATTTTTCGGCTGTATATTCGTTATGTGCAATAACAAGATCAGAATCAATTAACGGCTTAATGTGGATCTTTTCAAGAATATGGTTATGTCGGTATGAGCGTAGGAATGAGATAATATTACGTGGCCCAAACCCGTTAAGTGGCTTTTTGATAATAATAAGATCTGGGGATGTGTGGTAGGTTATTACTACTTTTGCGCCAGCTGCTTTAGCAGTATCAACAAGTTGCTGCAGCTGATCTCGACGATAGAAGCCAAACTCATGCTGAATATGAAAGATGTCATAGTCTTTAACTGTATTACTAAGCTTTGCAATGACGTCCTTGAACTCATTATCACTCATCTCGCGAGTTTGGTAGGGCGAGTATTCAAAGAAGGTCGTTTCAAATCCCTTGGTTTTGTTTATTTCGTCGACATAGTTTTCTTGATATTTTGCAATACCACAGTCTTCGTAGTGTGAACTGAAATTTAAAATCTTCATATTATTTCTCCTCAAGTATTTTGACAGTCTGCGAGTAGGCATCATCCCAGGTATGAGTCTTGTATGCCTTTGCGGCGCTACGGTATTTTTTTAGTGTTGCGGGCTGTGACATTTCCTGAATAGCAGCAAGACATTCATCAGTAGATGCGGGGTTGAAGCATATGACACAGTCATCGGGCATCTCAAGCAGGCTGCTCGTATTGGCAACGACGGCAGACTTTCCCCGGGCAATACCCTCGATTACCGACATACCCCAACCTTCATAGAAACTTGGCATGATAGTAAACTTGCAGTTCTGGTATAGCCAATTAAGGTCGTTATCGTCAACCTTATTTTCAATAGAAATACTTGTATTTACTTCAGGATCTTCCTTGATCATTTTGATAATTTCAGAAGTGTCGTGACCTATTCTCCCGACTATAAGCAGCTTTGGTAACTGGATGTCTCTTTCGTATGCAAGCTTGTACGTATAGTAGAGGATGCCGTGGTTTTTTCGAGGCTCGATAGTGCTAACATATATGATGTAGTCGTCTTTTTTGACGTCATATTTATTGCCAAGTGTTAAAGTATCGAGTTTCGATTTCCGTATTGTGAAATCTTCACCAAGACGGAATGTCTTGACAGCTGGAACTGGCAGCTGATTCTTTTGCATCCAGCTAATCAGGTCTCTCTTTGTTGATTCGCTTGGAGTAATGACTGTGGTCGCGATAGGGAAGATTTGCCTTACGAAATCTTCAAGCGAAGAGGAATTTCCCGAGAACTGAGGTACGACCATCGGAAGGATGTCATGGCAGATAGGATAGATATGGACTGATTCAGAGGCGTAGGTTTTCACGAGATTGAGCCAGTTCTGATCCCACCATTCACCCCATGGAATAAAAAACTTGTCACCTGCTTGCGGTTTGTGAATCTTGTATGATCGGAGTTCAAGTGATCGACGGGTGTTTTTCGCTTTGCGATAAAGTGACGTTCTATCTAGTCGGGACTTGGCTGCAATTTTTTTAACCACCCTCTTTGCTAGCTGTTTTGTAGTATGTAGGGACTGTGATCGTGATACTGTCGCTAGCTGGACTGTAGGGTTTGCATTGGCGCCATTGCGCACGAAGTTAATCCCATCTCCTCGATGCTGTCGAGTTACTTCAAAATTAACTTCACACATTTGCCCAAGTTCTTTTACCCAAGAGACAAATATTGTATCTACTTTCTTGTCTTTATGGAATCGAATGGCAAGTTCATCCATAACGCGAGGAATGCCCGTTAGATTTCCCGACCAATGAACAAGCTGCGTGATGTCGATAATATAACGATAGTGCATATACTGTTTAGTATTATAGCAAAATTATGTGATTAGCTGAATGGTCTCTAGTTAAACAGCCTAAATTGACTTTTCAATGATGTAGCGGGGTCGTGCTTTTACTTCGTTATAGATCTTGCCGATATATTCACCAACTATGCCTATGCTGAGCATTTGTACGCCACCTATGAACCATACGGATATGATAGTAAAGGCCCATCCATCCACTGTGTTACCGAGCAACTTGATGATAAGTGAATAAAACATGATAAATAGACTGACGGCGGAAACGATAAATCCTATATTTGTAACAATACGTAAAGGTTTGACGCTAAACGAAGTTATTCCCTCGATTGCGAAGGATAACATTTTCCTTAGTGGATACTTTGATTCACCTGCAAAACGCTCGGCGCGTCCATACTCAACTGTATCCGTTTTAAATCCCAGCAAGGGAACGATGCCGCGGAGAAATAAATTATACTCCTTGAATCCTTCAAGTTCATCTAGGGCTCGCTTACTCATAAGACGATAGTCGGCGTGATTGTACACGCTGTCTACTCCCATTCGAGACATGAGCTTGTAAAAGCTCTGAGCCGTGTACTTCTTGAATAATGTATCTTTGTCGCGCGAGCTACGCACTCCATATACAATCTCGGCACCTTTCTTGTATCGATCAAGCATCTTATCAATAGCATCTATATCATCTTGGAGGTCGGCGTCCATCGATATGACTATGTCCGCCTTGTCTTTTACAGCCATAAGACCTGCCAGGAGTGCGTATTGATGACCGCGGTTTCGAGATAACTTTATGCCGCCAAATGTTTGATTTTGTTCGTTCTGTTTCTCTATGAGATTCCAAGTGTTGTCGTTCGATCCATCGTCCACAAAAATAATGCGGCTATGCTCACCGATCTTCTTCTTTTTAATTAGTGAGGCTATCTTGGCGTCGAGGCGTTTGATTGTTTCTTCGAGAACAGCTTCTTCGTTGAAGCATGGGATTACAAGGTAAAGGGTGTTTAGCATGCTACTCATTATATCTCACCTCAAAATGATTTAATATCTGTTTTACGTAATTTTTACCCTTCAATTGCCATCTCGGGAGTGTGGAGTGGTAGCGGTAAGGTCAAGGATGAAGAATAAAACGATACTTGCTGGATAGTGTAGTTAAAGTTTTACATGTTCAGGGTTATATTCCCTAAGATCCAAGACTTGTCGTATATCATGATCGTATAGATAGAGGTGGTCGCCCTCTCCTAGTTTTATTATTTTTTGTGGAGCACCGAACGCTCTTTCGACGCTTGGGCCATCACATTCTTTTACGCGTACGGCAACCCTGTTGCCATTTGCTTGCGACCAGCTTTTTCGGGAGAATTGCTTATCAACGACAACGCCTCCACAATAAACTGACGGTATAGCGAGGGAGGAGTTAGTTTTTTGGTCGTATTGCTGTTTTATGATGTGATTACGCCAGTAATCCTGATCGATATATACAGTGATAGAATTATCGGTTAGGCTGCGTATAAGCGTGCTTGTGTCGCCTAGTTTTTTACTGATTGCGTCATATTTCTGGTTGTAATAGATACGATTCGCTCCGCTGGCCATATACAAGAAAAGTATGACAAATCCCAGTAAGAGTACAATGGTATAAATGGTTGATTTAGGGGTGTTTTTTAGTCTGAATGACCTAAACGAGTAGGCAAATAATAGTAGGCCAATAACAGGTAGGAAAGCAAAGTATCTGCCACCTAGCTCTCTTGGGATGAGGACTGTAAATATAAGCATTGCGAAAAAATATGAAGCAAGCAGAAATACAATAGTTTTCTGTTCAATGTCCTGGTTTTTTATTTTTTTTGTTTTGATAATAAATTTATAGGTTAAGTAAATAGAAAGAATAAGGACGATTATATTTAATGCATAAATTGGTCCGTCAAATATTTGTCGACCGAAGAAGCCTGCGCCAAAGACGTCAAATATTTTACCAATGTACGCAAGACTATTCTCGAATAGATCATTGAATGATTTCGCATAAAGCAAGCCATCACTACTTCGTTCATAAAAGTGAGCAATACCGCTAGCTGCGAATAGTTTGGTAATTATCTTTGCAAGTACAGCTGCTATCATGACGGTGAGATAAAGGGGCTTATCGGTCAGTTCTGAATAGTGGAATGTCTTGCGGGTAACGACACTCCATAATAGGTAAAGGACGGTACCTACGATGGTTGTATACAAGATCAGCTGATCCGACACGAAGATAATCGAAAGAAGTATAGCGATGAATGCGGTACGAATATTGAGAATCTTAGTTTGTTTAAAGAGAGTGGTCAGTAGCCAGATTGTCATCGGTAGCTCTATATTACGAATAGTTATCATGGAGAGTGTACCTTCGTTTGCACTTATGCCTGTCAAAAGTTCAACACTTGCAAGGAGGATGAGGGAGAGGGCTGTTACGGGTATATTTTTGTGAGAAAACTTAAATAAGAGATATCCGAGCCAGATATTCATTAGAAGCAGCAAACCTACAGAGATGATAGTGTGGGTGGACAGATTGAATCCTAGAGTGTTTTCGAGGAGGACGACAGGCCATTTTAAAAGATGGGGGTGAATGGCCTGTATTTCAATATCGTGTGCAATAAAAGGCATCTGCAATAGATTATTATCTGATATGGCATCGGAAAATATCATATCTATCTTGGCATTTTTATAACCAATGAAGATTGAGACACAGGCGAGTAAGCCGGATGATATTAATAGAGTAATCTTGTTTATGTGGCGCTGGATAAAATTCATTACAACCAACTATAGCAGATTCACAATCACTTATCCCAGGCGGATCTGTATTTGTCATAAATAACAAGGTTCCTGCCTTCCTGTTGGGTTGGGAAGTTCTATATATTAAGCTTTTCTATGGGTATACCGTAGGGTAATGAGTTGTCTGTATCAGAGATACTTCTGAGATACCATTGTCTACCAATCTGAATCTTGCTAGCGAAGCGAAGAGTGGTGCCTGTAGCGAGCTGCTCCCCGGTTAATGCTCCACTCATAAGATTGGTCTTTTGAGTGGAGGTGTTAAGGGTTATTGCTCTAGAATTTTCTAATGGTATAAATGGTGTATCATGTAGTTTTGTCTCGTTAACTGCTATGCCGTTTGAGATATTGTTGTCTCGGTCGTGTATTGATTGGTAGTAATCTCTTCCGTTTAATGTAACTATCCGGGCTATTTTAATTATTTGATTGGTAGCAAGAGGTTCGGTCGATAAGGGATCACCACTCAGTAGAGAATATTTCGTTGAATTATTTGTTATTGCTACTGAGTACGGCGTGGCAATATCGTCATACTTCAGTTCGCTTGTGTTGTTGGCTGAAATTGCATATATATTTCCATTCTGTGAATCGGTTTTTGATCTAAAATACCAGATGCCATTGAGCTCTACCTTATCGATTATCATAGCTTGTCCATCATCTTGGTATGTTGATATGATATTCCCAGATCGCAAGTCTGTGAGCCGGGTATCCTTTTTGACTTGCATGAACCGGGGAGTGTCGAGCGGTTGAAAGCTGATGTCAGAGGTGCTATTGGCATAAAATGCACTAATATTATTATTCTGGTTGTCGTATTCTGTTTGATAAAACCACTGACCATTTACTACCATTTTACTAACAAATTTTATACTTGTAGTTATTGAAAATACCTCATCTGATATGGAATTTGTATTTCGTGGATTGACCTTTTTTGCATTTTTAGTCAGAACCATATAGCGAGGTTCGCTGAACGGTTGAAACTGTATGTCTGTGACGTATTGCTGAGGAATGCCCTTCAGTAAATTATTGGCACTATCCGAGGCTGTGCGAAGGTACCATGTGTTGTTAAGATAAATTTTATCCACGAATTGTAGCTGCGTTCCGGAAGGTATCTCATTATCAATAGCCTGTCCTGTCGAAGGATTAACCTTGTGGGTCGCAGTAGATATTTGCATCCATCGTGGCGTATCGAGTGACGTAAAGACTGCAAGTGGGTCGCCGAACCAGCTAGTAAAATAAAGATAGAAATTTCGATTACCATAGGCACCGCATGGCGCAGTACCCCAGCCGGCGTCTAGTGTGGCCTGGTTTGGCTGATAGGGCGTGTAGTTATATAGCGCCTGGGTCGATCGGTTCTGTATATTCACTGTGCTACCCCCACAGTTTGAGTCTGGGCTGTATTGAATATAATTATTGCCTAGGACATAAGGTGTGTACCAATCGGGCGAATTATTAA
>CAMLGO010000016.1 GCA_946479665.1 uncultured Candidatus Saccharibacteria bacterium | reverse complement strand
CCGTCAACTGCATTGTTTAATAGAGCACGCTGAAGACCGTGTTGGGCTTTAGCGATTCGCTGATCGTCCTTACGCGTAACGATAGCTTGGGTACCTTCGAGGGCAACGGTCACGTCGCTCAGGTGTGGTACAGTCAGTTCGCCCTTAGGCCCTTTGACTGAAATAACATCTGAATCAACCGTGATTGTCACACCTGCAGGTACGTCAATTGGTAGTTTTCCGATTCGACTCATATCTACTTCTTTCTTTATTATTTCGTATTACGGCGTTAGACAAAGATAAAGACGGATTGCAATATGCACCTCTGTACCCATTAGTCTTATTCCTCATGACATGTTAGCACAAATTAGCCATTTATACCAGCCCTACGTGTCATGTTTCCAACTAAAAACTGCCGCATAACGCGACAGTTTTTAGTAAGGTTCCAAAAAGGATTAATAAACCTTGAGCAGGAGTTCACCACCAAGGCGCAACTTAGTTGCTTCTTGTCCAGTGATTACACCTTTACTTGTGCTGATGAGCACGAGTCCACGACCGCTTTTTACACGAGGGATATCGTTTGCACCAACGTAGACACGACGACCTGGCTTTGAAAGTCGGGTAATCTCAGTGATGTTACAGTTCTCGCCTGGCTTATTGATCGTTACGACCAATGTATCACGTGGCTTACCTGCTTCAACCTTGACATCTGTAAGGTACTTAGCTTTTTTAAGTTGCTCAGCAACTACTTTTTTTAGCTTGCTTGATGGAACACGAATTTCGTGTTTGCCAACCATGCTCGCGTTACGGATGCGAGTTAGTAGGTCGGCGATTGGGTCAGTTGATTGTAATGACATATCTGTTTCCTTTCCTACCAACTACTCTTTGTTACGCCTGGGATTTCGCCCTTGCTTGCTTTTTCACGGAAGTTAATACGATTGAGGCCGAAGCGTCGCATGTATCCACGTGGACGTCCGTGTAGGACATCACGGTTCTTCCAGCGAGTTGGAGAACTATTAAGCGGGAGCTTTTGTAGTCCTTCAAGGTCACCAAGTTCCTTGAGTTCAGCGCGCTTGGCGGCAAACTTCAGGATCATTTTCTTGCGTTTTTCGTCGCGAGCGACTGCAGATTTCTTAGCCATTAACGTTTGCCTCCTTCTTTCTCAAACGGCATACCGAATTTTTCGAGTAGTGCACGAGAGTGAGCAGCAGATTCGTTTTGGATAGCGAATGTGATCTGTAGACCATGCAGTACTTGTGTTTCTTCAAATGTTAACTCTGGGAAGATTGATTGCTCAACGATACCAAGGTTGTAGTTACCACCCTTGTCAAACTTAGCTTTTACGCCGTGGAAGTCACGAACACGCGGAAGGCTGATGTTTGTAAGGCGATCGAGGAACTCGTACATACGAGCACCACGAAGTGTAACGCTGATACCAACGCGGTTCATACCGGCACGGATTTTGAAACCAGCAATTGATTTCTTCGCCATGCGGTCAACAGGTTGCTGGCCAGTAATTTTAGTGATGGTGTTGCGAACTACTTCGTAGTGACGCTTGTCATCTTTGTTCTTGCCGATACCAACGCTGACTACAATCTTTTCGAGTTTTGGTACCTGATGTACGTTACCAAGTTCAAGTTCGGCTTGTAGTTCTTTGACAAATTTTTCGTTGTACAAAGCTTTCAGGCGAGGAGCGGCAGTAGTAGTAGCTTTTGCCATTACTTGATCTCCTTATTCTTTAGTTGACGAGCAACACGAGTTTTACCACCATCGGCATTCTGTACGAATCCAACACGGCTTGTCTTGCTTGCCTTTTCATCAACAACAAGTGCAACCTTGTGAAGTGGAGTTGGGACATGAATGTCTTTGCTGCCACCGCGTGGGTTAAGCTGTGATGGTTTTACGTGGCGGTGCTTAGCACCAATGCCTTCAATAAGAACGGCATTTTTCTTACCTAGAACGGCAAGTACTTTTCCAGTTGTACCCTTATCTTTACCGCTAATCAATTTAACGATATCGTCTTTTTTGATGCGTGGCATAATTAGAGTACCTCCGGTGCAAGGCTGATAATCTTAGCGTAGCCAAGATCACGTAGTTCACGTGGCACTGGGCCGAACACACGAGTCGCCTTAGGGTTTTTATCATCACCAATGATGACAGCTGCGTTATCGTCGAATGAGATAGTGCTTCCGTCTTTACGTTGGATCTGGTCGCGAGTACGAACGACAACTGCCTTAACGACAGACTTCTTCTTTACTGCACCAGTTGGGTTTGCTTGCTTCACGGTAGCAACAATAATGTCACCAACACGAGCGTAGCGGCGCTTAGTACCACCAAGCACGCGGATACAAAGGATTTCCTTTGCACCGCTGTTATCGGTTACTTTGAGGCGTGTTTCTTGTTGAATCATTACGCCTCCTCTTTCAGTTCGATAGAACCACGTGATTTTTCAATCACTGCGTCGAGTTTGAACGCTTTGCGCTTCGATACAGGACGAGTCTCAGAAATTGTGACTTTGTCGCCGTTCTTGGCTTCGTTGTTTTCGTCATGAGCAGCGTACTTGCGGCTGACAGTGTACTGCTTGCCATAAATAGGATGCGTTTCACGACTAGTAACAGTGACGGTGATGGTTTTATCAGCCACATCCGATGTGACGATACCGGTCAATGTCTTGGCCATATTATTTACTCTCCTTTTCGTTTGCGATCTCAGCTGCTCGGATAGCAGTGTGAAGGCGAGCGATTTCTTTACGAGTAGCAGTTAGTACACGTGGGTTGGCAAGTTCGCCAGCCGCGTGACCGCGCTTCGCCTCGAGTTGGTCTGCAACTTTCGCTGCAAGATCAGTTCGAAGCTGCTCGATAGTCTTTACTTCTTCAGCCTTAACGGCTTTGGTTGTCTTCTTGTCAGCCATTATGCTTGCTCCCTTACGATGAACTTGGTCTTAACGGGAAGTTTGTGAGCAGCAAGACGCATAGCCTCGCGTGCTACTTCTTCATCAACACCCTTCATTTCGAACAGAACCGTACCAGCTTTTACCTTGGCGACGAAGAATTCTGGGTTACCCTTACCGCTACCCATCTTTACATCCTGTGGCTTGCGCGTACGAGGAGTGTGAGGGAAGATACGGATCCAGATTTTACCACCACGCTTGATGTAACGGGTCATCGCTTGACGCGAAGACTCAATCTGACGTGACGTAATATCATTGTTAGCTTGTGATTGAAGTGCAAAGTCACCAAAGGCAATATAGTTACCGCGTGTTGCGTTACCGTTGTTTTTGCCCTTGCGAACTTTTCGGTATTTAGTTTTCTTAGGTAATAGCATTATCGATCAACCCTTTCACCTTTGTAAATCCATACCTTCACGCCGATGATACCAGCTGGTGTCTGAGCGCGAGCAGTGTGGAAGTCGATGTCAGCGCGGAGTGTGTGAAGAGGCACTGAGCCTTCGATCACCTTTTCTTTGCGTGCCATCTCGGCGTTATTCAATCGTCCTGCAACTTGGATACGAATACCCTTTGCACCGGCAGCCATCGTGTTTTGTGCAGTCATTTTGATTGCGCGACGGAAGTTGACACGGCGCTCTAGTTGACGAGCGATGTTTTCAGCAACAAGCTTTGCAGCAAGTTCTGGACGTTTTACTTCTTCGATATTGATACGAACTGGAAGGCTAGCGATCTTTTCGATGTTAGCTTTAAGTTCAGTTACACCAGCACCACCACGACCGATCACAACACCAGCCTTAGCTGTGTGGATAGTAATAGTAATGAGGTTTGCTGAACGTTCGATCTCAATACGGTTAATTGTTGGACGAGATTCGAACTTCTTTTCAATCAGTTCACGAATCCTGATATCTTCCGCAAGCCACTTGGCAAAATCGCGCTTACCGGCGAACCAACGTGAGTCCCAGTTCTTGTGAATCTGGAGGCGGAAGCTAATTGGGTTTACTTTTTGGCCCATTTATTTGCTCTCCTTTGCAGGTGTGTCGCTAGCAGGCTTTGGCGCAGCTGGCTTCTTCTTAGGTTTCTCAGCACCCGTCACCTCAACAAGAATGTTCGCGGTCTTCTTTTCAAAAGGAAGAGCACGTCCACGGCTAGCTGGCTTGAATCGCTTCAAGCGAGTTCCGGTGGTAACTGAAATCGTTGAAATAACGAGTGTTTTACCATCGAGACCATGAGTGTTGGTTGCGTTAGCTTTTGCGCTTTCGATTGCTTTCTTTACAGGAAGCGCAGCGCGTTTTGGTACGTGTTCAAGGATAACAAGCGCATCGGCAACAGTACGACGACGTACAAGTGTAGCAACGAGCTGCACTTTACGAGGCGCCTGGTCAACGTTCTTGGCGTATGAACGAACAGTTACATCAGCCATTACTTCTTATCCTTTCCACCGTGCTTACGGAACTTACGAGTTGGTGAAAACTCACCAAGCTTGTGTCCGACCATGTTCTCTGACACAAAGACAGGAACATGAACACGACCGTTGTGTACGGCAAAGTTCTTGCCGACCATTTCTGGGGTAATCGTGCTAGCACGAGCCCAAGTTTTAATGACCGTACGATCATCGCTACCAAGCGCCGCCACTTTTTTAGCGAGCTTGAAGTCGATGAATGGGCCTTTTTTGAGTGAACGACTCATATACTACCTTTTCCTCTTCGCTTCATGGCGACTTTTAACGATCATCTTGCTGACGTCTTTACGTCGGCGAGTACGGTAACCAAGTGTCAATTGACCCCATGGTGTACGTGGCGGTTTACCAGGACCATGACGTCCACCGTCACCACCACCGTGTGGGTGATCTGCGGCGTTCATAACAACACCACGTACGCTTGGGCGGATACCCTTGCGACGGTTACGACCAGCAGAACCGATCTTAACGTTCTGGTGCTGGATGTTACCAACAACACCGAGTGCAGCTGTTGCTTCCAATCGGAAACGACGAACTTCACCAGATGGCAAACGCACTTGCGCGTAGTCACCTTCTTTGGCCATAAGCTGTGCTTTTGTGCCAGCTGAACGAACCATTTGCGCACCCTTACCTGGCTGGATTTCGATCGCGTAGATCTGTGAACCAACTGGGATACGTGAGAGTGGCATACGGTTACTTGCTTCGATTGGTGCTTCTTCACCACTCGAGATAACTTTACCCTTTTGCATGCTGGTGTCAGCAAGTACATAGTGGTAAAGACCATGCTGATCTTTGATACGAGCAATACGAGCGCTGCGGTTTGGATCGTATTCGATCTCTTCGATAGTTGCAACAGTACCAGGTGCGAGCTTGTGGTTCATCAAGCGGTGGTGTCGTTTAACACCTCCACCACGGTGACGAACGGTGATGCGACCAGTATTGTTACGACCAGCGTTTTGCTTTTTGCTCTTAATGAGACTTTTTAGCGGCTTACGAGTAGTAATTTCGCTATAGTCTTCGCTTGTCATACCGCGACGAGCAGGAGTTGTTGGGTTGTAAGCTTTAATTGGCATTACTTCTTCTCCTCTTCGACAGGCGTTTCAAACACTTGGATGCTACTGCCGGCAGCAAGAGTAACGTAAGCCTTTTTAGAGTCTTTACGAGTAGTCTTGCCTGGCTGAGCACGCTTACCACGGCTAAAGCGAACTGCTTTACCGCTTTGAACGAGTGTTTTAATACGCTCAACTTTTACTTCAAACTGAGCTTCCACGGCTGCAACAATTTCTTGCTTATTTGCAGTCAGTGGAACATTAAATACGTAAACATTATTTTGTGACTGAGCGTAGGCTTTCTCAGTAGCACGTGGGATAACGCTAATTTGAGTCATATTACGCCTCCTCCTTCGTTAGCCATGTCTTGATGACATCAACTGACTTAGTTGAAAGTACGATCGTATCAGCGTTTAGGATGTGGTACACGCTGAGGTAGTTAGCGCGAATCAATAGAACATTCTGAATGTTATTGGTTGCGCGTAGTAGTTCAGGTGTTTTCTCGTCAACAACGATGAGTACTCGACGAGTAAACTTGTTGTCAGCGAGGAACTTAGCCACTTCGCTTGTTTTACCAGTCGTCTTAACGTCTTTGACGACGATCTTGCCAGACTGGTTAGCAAGGGTTAGTGCTTGGCGTAGAGCCACGCGCTTGCTAGTTGTACTGACACGCTTTGTGTAGTTTTCATTGCCACGAGGACCGAAAACGATACCACCACCGCGCCAGATTGGGTTACGGCTTGAACCGAAACGCGCACGACCGGTGCCTTTTTGCTTCCAAGGCTTCTTACCACCACCACGAACTTCGCCGCGCTGCTTGGTAGTCGCGCTTGCAAGACGTGAATTAGCAAGATAGCTATCGTAAGCAAGCTTCAACAGTTCGTGGTTTGGAACCTCGACTGCGAAGATGTTTTCAGGTAGAGCAGTTTTAGCTGCTGCTGGTTTAGTAGTCTCAGCCATTATGCCTTCCCTCCGATAACAATCAGACCCTTGCGAGGACCAGGAACAGCACCCTTAAGGCCGATAAGATTGTTCGCAACATCTACGTAGGCTACTTCAAGGTTCTTTACAGTCACACGATCAGCACCCATACGGCCTGCCATGCGCTTACCCTTAAAGACCTTCTGAGGATACATTGATCCAATCGAACCAGGCTTACGAACGTTACCGTTACCACCGTGAGTCTTCTTGCTTGTATTAAAGTTATGTCGTTTTACCGTACCGGCAAAACCTTTACCTTTACTTGTACCGGTTGCATCAACGATGTCACCCAAGTTAAAGGTTGTTACGTCGATCGTGCTTCCTACCGAGAGGCCTTCTGGTAGTTCTGCAACACGAATTTCCCGAATGTGTTTCGGGGTCACTTTAGCTGGACTGGTGTGTCCAGCAACGGCCTTGCTCAAGTTCTTACCCTCACCATATGCCACCTGGACTGCGTTGTAGCCGTCGATTTCGACAGACTTGACTTGAGTCACAGTCACGGGGCCAGCTTGAATCAACGTGACTGGAATAGCCGCGCCGCTCTCGCTGATGATTTGGGTCATACCAATTTTGGTACCGAGAAGTGCTTTCATTGCCCTCTTGCTCCCACTTAAAACTCTTGGTGGAAGGGGGTTTCTACAGATGTAGACCTACCAATTCACCAAGAGACAGTTGTTATTACGTAATAAGTTACCTCCTGAATATAGCACAACAGAGGCGGAGTGTCAACTGCTTGGGAGTTCAAGTCACTCGTAGCCGCTAGTTGTCTACACATCGCATTCATGGGATAATAATAGAGGTAGTATTGCACGGCGGAGATTCCGTCATACCAGCAAAAGAGAGGTGTGCACATGGAACGGTTCACTCGTGATCCCGCTTCAAAACACGAGGATCACATGATCGATACTACAACTGGCGAACCGTTACGCGTTCGTGTTGTCGATGTACTTTGCACAGACTCCCAAAAGCGAGAATATGTTGCAATCTTCGGCGGCGTCAATATCCCTTTCTATCTCAAGGGTATAGAGGATGTGATTTTCGACATCCCCTACGTAGGAATCACGCGACGCAAAGTACTCCTGTCGGGCACAGCCCAAGTAGACGGACTTGATGTCACTTCGATTCGCTCGCGCATAGTCGCTATCGAAGATCACTATGGATCAGGTCACTACGTACCGTGCTCGATATCATCATAGCCCGCGCCGCGGGGCTCTCCTGGAGCAATCCACATGAGCCCCGCATCTCCGCGGGCTTTCTCTTAGACTACAGAACAATGCCTGCTGGCACAAAGTAGCAGATAACTGACATAACAATAAGTACGGCGTACCAAATCTTGCGATCAGACTGTATCTTCTCGAATCGGTTAATCAAAAGTAGGCCGATCACAAGGCCGGCAGGTACAGCACCCACAAAGACACCAGCAACGGTAATGGGTGGATTAAATTTAAGCCACAACGTACCGAGCAGTACGCAGACTATCAGCTTTAAGAAGTAGGTACTATCAGCCTCAAACATCTTCTCGTAGCCGCGTCTACTAATCGCCGCACGGTTTCTCGCGTATGTTCGAGCTCTGTTTTTGTTTTGTTTCTTTTCCTGTTGTGCCATAAGTAATGTCCGTAGTATACCAAATTGAAAGCATAACAACAATTAACACCTTGCTTCTCGCTTATATTTAGCCCATAATGCTACCTAGATTATCTAAAAGGAATGTTTACCTATGTCAGCAGCACCAAAAAAAGCAAGCCCAGTAAAGAAAGCGCCTGCAAAAAAGCCAACAGCTAAAGCAAAAAGCAAAGCAGCCAGCGCAAAAAGGCCAGCCGTTACTACATTTCAGTCTTTTCGACCAGCTAAACCAACTGAACCTTTCTTCACGTTTAGAATTACCCGCCAGACAGTGTATTGGCTGATTCTTTCCGTTATCGTCGTAGCGCTTGCCGCATGGATGCTGCAGCTCAATGCGCGCGTTCAAGCCATGTATGACCAGATCGAGCAAAACAGTATGACTATCGAAGATCTTTCAACTCAAAAAGCCCCAATCAAAAAGACCACAGATGCTGCGAAGTAGTCACTAGTCGGCAAATATAAAACTCCCAGAAATGTCTGGGAGTTTTTTTGATGCTATGCTCAAATTACATGCGAATTTCTGCATCAACACCAGCTGGAAGGCTGAGATTCTGCAGACTGTCGATAGTCTTTGGCGTTGCATTTGTGATGTCGATAAGGCGTTTATGTACGCGCATTTCGAAAGCTTCACCGCCCATTTTGTAAACGTGTGGTGACTTCACTACTGTAAACGTGCTACGACGTGTTGGAAGTGGCACTGGACCAGCAATACTTGCACCGGTACGAATAGCCGTATCGATGATTTGCTTTGCTGATTGGTCGATGACCTTGTGGTCATATGCTTTTAGGCGGATACGAATACGTAGGCCTTCTGCTACTGGCTTGTCTGCCATAAGAATCTCTCCTGTTATGTGCAACGTCCGTAACCTTGAGCTGGAGTGATTACCAGACAAGTTCTCGGGCGTAAATTAATAATACATCTGGGAGTATAGCATATCGAGAGGTGCGTGTAAATTGACGATTTTACTATAGTATGTCGTTGATTGGGGTGATATAGTTATTTCAAGACCACTCTTACTAAGGGTGGCTCTTGCATTATCACAATCCGACAGAGAGGAAAGCTGATCAATACACAGATCGACCCCATGCGCCGCGGATGGCTTCGAGAGAAGCGCGTAACTCGCGTTGGTCCCGCCGACGTAAAAATTGTTCTCGCCCGCACGCTTGAGGAACTTGGCGTTCACAGACAGACAAGGAGACCTTCTTTACGGCATGCCAACTTCACATTTGACATCGACAAGAAAACCGCCGATCATACTATCGAAGAAAACGTCATCAAGCATATCACTGATATCCTCGGTGAGTCGCCTCGTATCCTGAAGGTTCGAGGCATCTCTTCTCGAATGAGCGCTCACAAAGAACTCACAAGAGAAGTACGGGTCATTTGCATACTCAATCCCCTCAATACAGAAGAAGGTGGATCGCATGAAAAAGCGTGAAAGTACCGTCGAACGAGTTGCCAACTTAACAGGCCGGCTCAATATCGGGGCCGAAGAAGCTCGAGTACGTCTTGAACCTGATAGTGTCGACGAGTCGGAACTCATTACCCGCGCTGCGAAACTAAGCGCCAAGGGCGACGGCTTGCAAATCGATGTCCGCAAAGAATCGGTCACGGACGCAAGCGGCACCATCACCGGCATCGACGTCATCTGCAGACAAAAGGCCAGCTAGGCCACGCCCATCCATCCGCGAGGACAGAGAGGGGCGGCCATCACCAGTCTCCTCTCTGTCCTCATTACCAGAATAGTGAAAGTTTTCACTCGTCTGCAGATGAGAAAAATTGACACTACTTTAAAATCATATTATAGTGACACTATAATCACTTCCCGGTGGTTTGTTCATGCGAGGCAACTCCTCGCGCCACAACCTGGACAGAAGGAAGAGACATGACGACATCAATTGACTCGTTTATTGATGACGAACTGCAAGAGGCCCACTCCGAATCAGCCACGAAGCACACTAGGAGCAACCCGGCCCGCATTCCATGCCCTGGACCTCAAAAGGGACAAGGCGTTATCGAATACATCGAGACCGTATTGCTTCCGATAACGACGAAGTTGGCGCAGGCCTTTTATCGAAGCGGCGACCTTGCCGACTGCACCATCAATGTGGAGCACTTTCGTTCGCGACGCCGCGAACTGATCGAGTACTGCCGAGACCATCGTCTCAAGTTGCCTAATGAGCTGCGCGATCAATCTGGTCATGCGCCAGTCGGCGACTGGCTTGCTCTCACGATGACACACTTGGCACTGCCAAGCGTCGTGACTATTCACTCCTTTGAAGAAGGAATAGATAATGCTCCATGCATCAGACTCACCCTCTCCTAGAGCGGCGAATCTTCTGCGGAGCATGGGTGAGGCCAGTCTTTCTTCTGTCCTCATTCACAAAGTAGCTAAACATATTTGGCTATTTTGTGAATGATTCTAAAAATCAATCAGAACGTATGGCTTTTTGGAGAATATGATCACTTTTGATGATTTGTCCTCAAGCTTAATAAGATGCGTGTGCTGGTGCTGAACCGAGCGGCTCGGGCTATCGACACCACGCGCATAGACATTATACCCTTTTGCCTCGTACTCACCGATGAGTAGCATGGCATCACTGCGTTCGTCAGCCGTAAACTCGGCTAGGCTGTTGCGATGTTTCTTGGGGATGACCATTACGTGATCTTTGACGCGTCGTCCCTCGAACATATCATACGATACACGATTTGGAATCAAAAACATCGTGTCATTCTCTTCGATTGCTCGACCTTGATTTTCGTCGTCACAAAAGGCGCACATTGTTCGCTTGGTGTCACTCTTTCGGTGTTTATTATATGTTAATTTAGTCTTCCTGTAATGTAGCATCCTACCCCTCTTTCATTATCATTTTACAATAAGAAAACCCCGATTGCTCGGGGTTTTCTTTGCAATTAGAGATCTAATTACTTAGTGATTGCTGTAACAACACCAGCACCAACAGTACGGCCACCTTCACGGATAGCGAAGTTTAGACCCTGTTCCATGGCGATTGGAGCAAGCAATTTAACCTTGAAAGTCAAAGTATCACCAGGCATAACCATTTCTTTGTCAGCTGGAAGTTCAACTTCACCAGTTACGTCAGTTGTACGGAAGTAGAACTGTGGCTTGTAACCCTTAGAGAATGGGGTGTGGCGACCGCCTTCTTCTTTCTTTAGGATGTACACTTCAGCGTCAAACTCTGTGTGTGGAGTAACTGAACCTGGCTTTGCAAGAACTTGACCGCGTTCAACTTGTTCGCGCTCGATACCACGAAGGAGAAGACCAGCGTTGTCGCCAGCTTGACCTTGGTCGAGGTTCTTTTTGAAGGCTTCGATACCAGTAACAACTGAGTTCTGAGTAGCGCGGATACCAACGATTTCAACTGGGTCGTTAAGCTTAACGATACCCTGCTCGATACGACCAGTAGCAACAGTACCACGACCCTTGATTGAGAATACGTCCTCAATAGGCATAAGGAATGGCTTGTCTAGGTCGCGAGTTGGTTCTGGAACGTAGCTGTCAAGAGCTGCAACGAGTTCCATAATAGCGTCTTCAGAAGCTGGATCACCTTCAAGGGCCTTAGTAGCAGAACCCTTGATGATTGGAGCAGCATCGTCGAAACCGTTCTTAGCAAGAAGTTCTTGAATGTCCATTTCAACTAGTTCAACTAGTTCTGGGTCAGCAAGGTCCATCTTGTTAAGGAAGACGATGATCTTTGGCACACCAACTTGCTTCGCAAGAAGTACGTGCTCACGAGTTTGTGGAAGTGGGCCGTCGTTTGCAGCAACCACGAGGATAGCGCCATCGATCTGAGCAGCACCCGTGATCATGTTCTTAACGTAGTCAGCGTGTCCTGGCATATCAACGTGTGCGTAGTGACGTGCTTCTGACTCGTATTCCTGGTGAGATGAAGCAATGGTAATACCACGTGCTTTCTCTTCTGGAGCGTTGTCAATATCTTCGTAATTACGAGGTTGGTTGACTGAGCTTGGAAGACGCTTTGCAAGTACGTGAGTAATCGCTGCTGTCAAAGTTGTTTTACCGTGGTCGACGTGGCCCATAGTACCAACGTTAACGTGAGGCTTGGTTCGATCGAAATCTGCCATGTGGTTCTCCTATTAATTATTTTCGCGCGTAGCTAGCAAAAGCTCCACGACGTATGCGCTTGATTATACAGTGTTCCACGA
>CAMLGO010000015.1 GCA_946479665.1 uncultured Candidatus Saccharibacteria bacterium | reverse complement strand
CGACCTGGCTGTCGGCAAAGACGGCAAGCTAATGAACTAAGCCGAGTCGATCCGACTGGTTGTGGATGAAGCGGTTCTGGCCGACAAGCTCGGCGTGGATATCATCGCTCTTGGCGAACACCACCGCGACGATTTTGCTATCTCAAGCCCCGAAATGGTACTAGCTGCCATTGCGAGCAAAACCAAGCGCATTAAGCTCGCCTCTGGCGTGACGGTGCTCAGTAGTGACGATCCGGTGCGTGTTTTTGAGCGCTTTTCAACCCTCGACGCTGTATCTGGCGGCCGTGCGCAGGTGATCCTAGGCCGCGGTTCATTTACCGAATCCTTTCCACTGTTCGGCTACGACCTTCGTGATTACGAGGCGCTATTTGAAGAGAAGATCGATCTTTTCTCGAAGCTACTGCAGGAAAAGCCAGTCACATGGGAGGGCAAGTATACTCAGTCGCTCGAAAATGCCGATATCTTCCCAAAGACCGAGTCGGGGAAGCTCGAAACATTTGTGGGAGTCGGCGGTTCACCGCAATCGGTCGTGCGTGCGGCTGCCTACGACTTTCCGCTGGTACTCGCTATCATAGGTGGTTCACCAGACCGTTTCGCGCCGTATGTTGATCTTTATAAGCGCGCTACCGAGCAATTTGGTCGTACGCCACACCCGGTCGGTATGCACTCGCCGGGCTTTATTGCTGATACCGACGAAGAGGCTGTCAAAATGGCATTTCCACTCTTTAAAACACAGATGGACCGCGTGGGAAAAACCCGTGGCTGGGCGCCGATGTCACGTGAGCATTTCCTCAGTGAAGTAAAGAGCGGTTCCATGTATGTGGGCTCGCCAGAAACCGTCGCCCAAAAGATCGCCCGTGCCATGAAGGTCGTCGGTGCGACCCGCTTTGACATGGTGTATGGCTTTGGCCCGGTACCTGCCGATGTGCGCCGCCACATGATCGAACTATATGCCACCAAGGTGATTCCGCGCGTGCGTGAATTGCTTGCGGAGAAATAATATAGCCAACGTACAAACGATCGGTATTCTTGGTGCGGGCAAACTCGGCATCGTACTCGCGCAGCTAGCACTCAAGGCGGGCTACCGTGTATATATTGCCGGCTCGGGCGAGGTGAGTAAGATCAAGCTTTCGGTTGAGGTGCTCGCGCCCGGTGCCGTTGCGGCTTCAAGTCGTGAAGTTGCCGAGCAGTCCGATGTCGTGATCCTGGCCTTACCACTCAGTAAACACCGCCAGATACCGCACGACGCACTCGCTGGCAAGCTCGTTATCGACGCAACCAACCACTGGTGGGAAGTCGATGGTCCGCGTGATGAATTCCTCGATCCTAGTCATTCTTCGAGCGAAGCCATCCAGGCATTTCTATCACAGTCGCGCGTCGTCAAAGCCTTCAATCATATGGGCTATCACGATCTATACGATGAACCTCGCCCTACAGGTGCAATCGGCCGCAAGGCTATTGCCGTAGCAGGGGATAGCGCGCAGGATGTCGAGACTGTCTCGCACCTCATCGACATGCTCGGTTTCGACCCTCTTTCCATTGGCAACCTCACCGCCGGGCGTAAGCTCGAGCCGGGCGGCAATGTCTTCGGTGCGAATGTTGACACCAAGACACTTACTAATCTCCTTAGCGACTAACTTTTACCCTTGCGGCGATTATCCTCACGGTAGAGTATTTGGCAGTTATCGGTCGTTGTGCGGCCACCTTCGATCCAGGCCCGCACCTCGCGGTCATGAAAAGAGCCTAATCCTTCCGGGTTGAGAGCCATTCGTCCGCTGGAAGTGTGGGCTCTTTTCGTGTCTCACACCTCCGAGAGTTTAGAATGAGATTCTCATGAGTCTCAGAAAGTTATAAAACTACTTGCATTTGCCGAACGTATCGTATAAGTTGCGAATAGGGGATCTGAAGCCAGATCAAAGAACAGTGTAACAATCCAACCACAAGGAGTAGTCGTGGATAACGAGAAAATAAACGAACTGAGTCCAATCATCAAAGGAGCGCAAAATTACATCGGGTCACACATCATCGATATAAGCCAAGAGCCAATAAAGGATGATGAGGGAACTACCGATGAGTAAGCTCCCCTTTCAGGAGAGTGTCAAGGGCCTCAAAAAAACTTTTGGCCTATCGACAGGTGACGCCCTGCAGCGAGCGCAGGGTCGCTATGAATCATTCAAGGCAAGAAACGACCGACTAATTGAGCGCCAGGATGACTCGGCGAATACGGCATCTATCCATCTCATGAATCAGATTACTCTCGTCGCTACAGCTACCCTTACGTTTTCAGGAGCTTTTGCAGGTGTCGTATATAAAACACTGACGGTTGAGCATACTATTCTCTTTATGCTGATAGCCGCAAGCGAGATCTTGGCGCTAACTTTTGCGATGTACGATTATCATAGAGCAGTAAGGTTTCATAACGGATGGGCAAAAGCTTATCACGAAATAGATCAGACTGTAGAGGCAGAAGTAAAATCTGGAGTCATACAAAGTACCTCGAGGCTTGGTGAGATTGAATCGAGCTATATCGACAAGATGCCACGCGAAACAGGTGCAAAGATCAGGATATGGATTATTTGGTCTACGGCAACTGGTGCGTGGCTATTCTTAGTGCTGTTAGTTGTCTACTTCTTTGACATACCGTTCTATGCTGGCCATCCATTAGTCCTGATATTGGATTAATAAGGACAACGAAGACCGGTTTAGTGGTCAAGTCCTGAAAAATAAAAAACATTCCGTAATATCCATAAAGTAAAATGCCCGCACCGACGGCTTCGGTGTAGGCGGCCGTTCTTGGTCAGCGAGCCAGAGACTTCTCGGCTCGGTCAACACATTAAGCCGACCAACCGGTCAATGGGCAAGATTGAAGCCATCGACTTTGATACGCCTTTTCTGTGGTTTGATGACAGCCCACTGCAATTTGAAGTAACCACCTTAATGAGTCGTAAGTGTTTAGATAGTTAAGTCAAGGTTGATCTCGTTGCTAACCCCAACCGACTGATTGAGCTCACCGGCATTGCTTAGATAGCCCCTGCAATATATTAGCTATTCTTATTTTTAAAGGCTTTAAGTTTCACGGATGCTTTTCTTTGTTCTTTTGCCACTATATTGACCGACTCGGCTGTCTTTCTACCTACGATGGGAAGAAGTAAGAATGCGCCTATATTCTCAAGTACAGGGATAACTTTCAAAATAAATTTGAGTGCGAATAGCACAAGCGCAAACCACCAGTTAAGCACAAATAGAGCAGTAAATGCTAGCCACATTACGATACCAAATAAGCCAGTCCATTCAGGAACTTGTGACTCATTCTCTGGCAAGAAACCAGCTTTTTTAGCCTGTATTATGCGAGTATCAAATGTAGTAATTGCTGCGCAGACGAAGTAGACAATTGCTAAGACAATAATTATAGGCATGTTTGTCGGGGTGTTAAATAGATTCATTAAGATTACCTTTTGAGATTATTATTACGGTCATTATGTTTCAGTATATTATCAGGATTAACATTACGCAATCGTGCTAATCTAGGTCTATGCCTACCGATAAATTAGAATGGAAAGAGCAGATGAATGATGTGCAAATAGATTGTTCTATTGATGTCGCTATCCATCACGGTAGGACTAATAAAATTCTCCTCATAATTCCAGGTGTCGATGGTTCGGTTGATGGATATCAGGAGAAGTACAAGAGAATAGCCCAAAGCGCTAACGAGAAACATGGTACGTCAGTCGTTAGAATCAGCAATCCATTTATAACGTCTTATCATTGGGAATCGAATGTACGACAAATACTTGAGTTTATTAGACTAAATCAACGCAAAATATCCCCCGACAATAATGAACCCTTTGATATAAGAATCATGGCTCACTCTGCTGGTGCCTCTATCGTTGCCAGGATTGCCTGGGAATATCCGGATATTACTAACGTGTTATTAATAAATCCTGCAGCTAAGCTTGGGCTTGATAAGATTGTGTACGGCCTAAATAACTTGAATAACCAGAAGGCAACGATTCTATTTGGCGAGCACGACCCATCACAACAATATGTCGAACTTCTTGGTGTGCTTCCAAATACGACAGCAGAGATTATAGAAGGTGCTGACCATAATTTTTCGGGAGATAGTTTTTCTATCTTCATGGAACTAGCAGACCGACACCTTTTTAGCTCATCGCACTAGACCAATGTTACAAACAAGCGGGTCGCTACACGCTCGTCTTATCTGAACCAGCTTGTTTTTTAGCCCGCGACTCAGCCACGAAGCGAGCAATGCTCAGTAGGAAGAATAAGTAACCACCAACTTCAATAAACGATCCGACCGCTCCGCCCATAATGCGCCCTATGACGATAAAGACGGCTGCTATAAGTAGCATTTGCCAGCCTTTAACTTCTTGCTTTGCCTTGTTTCGCTTCACATTAGCCATCTATTTCTCCTCGATGATTACTTTAGTTATCATAAGTATATTACACCCCAGTCTACTTGTCATAAAGGGAAGCCTCCTAACATACGACAAGGCCATAATCGACGAGGCGGGTTTTGCTGATATCCTCAAGCAGGTGGGTTAAGAATCTGGAGAACCGTTCTCCGGGTAAATATCACACCATGCCTAGGTTTATTGCCCGGGCGTAGTACCGCTACGCTTGTCCGGCTTTGTTTGCATCGAACTCCACCGTCCACTCAATCCCATACTTATCTCTGAACATAGCAAAATAGGTACCCCAAGGACTCTCGTCCATAGGCATTTCAACAGCACCGCCTTCCGAAAGCCCTTTGAATAGCTTGTCGGCTTCTTCTTTAGTCTGTGCACTGATCGCTATCTTGGACCTGTTTTCATTTTCGCTTACCCGACCCATGCTTTCGGGAACATCATTGGCGATTAAAGTGTTGCCTCCGATAGGCAACGTAATACGCATGATTTTATTTTCCTCGTGTTCCGGCACGGAGAACTCGGAGCTTTCGAGATCTTTGAAACGTATCACCGATCCAAACTCTCCGCCAAACACGGATTTGTAAAAAGTGAAGGCTTCTTCGGCATTTCCGTTGAAGTTGATGTAAGGATTGATAGTTGCCATTTAGTTATTCCCCCGGTAAGAGTTGGTGCTATTTCTATCTTAGCAAACATCAGAGAAGTGGTGTTGATGCATTGCCGATATGCGAGGAGTATACTGAAAGGAGATAAAAGGAGGGATTATGAGCTATAGTTTGCAACCATATATCAGTTTCAAGGGCCGGGCGCGAGAGGCGATGACATTTTATGAAAGCGTGTTTGGTGGGCGTGCGGATATCGTGACGTTTGGTCAGTTTGGTATTCCAGATGCGCCGGCTGACGGCGTGATGCATTCGGCGCTGGTGATCGACGACAAGGCGTTTATTATGGGTAGTGATGCCATGGAGGAGACGCCGGCAGGCATTGCGCTGAGCTTGAGTGGCACTAGCGACGAGCTGCGCGGGCTGTTTGCTCAATTGTCTGATGGTGCGAGCGATGTACGCGAACTAAAGGTAGAGCAGTGGGGCGATGAGTATGGCGAGCTGGTCGACAGGTTTGGTGTGCGCTGGATGTTTAACGCCGTGAGCGAAGCGCAAGAGTAAGTATATGCAGAAAATAGCTACACGAGTATTTATCTACGCGTCGGTGACCTTTGGTGTTATCGGCATACTGGTTGTCTTGACCGGCTCTGGCCCGGATAAGCCGGACTCTCCTTTGAGCGAATTGCTGATGCGGCTACTGCTCATTACGGTGTTTATCATACTGCCATCATTCGCACTCAGCATTGCCGGCAAATATCTGAACGGCAAAAAGTAATTCGTCGTCCCGCCGGCCTTCTCAATTGCCAAGAGGAGTAAGCAGTGTCCGTAAGTACGGTACTATCTCTATAATACTTATGTGGTAAAAGAGTATACTATGAATAAACTCATCGTATGAAGAAACTATCAAAACACCAGCGATTACTGCAAATTCAAACGAAACATCTATTGCTATTTGCCTGGGGTCTAGCGGCAGTGTGCTTGCTAGTATGGTATATAGCTGCGCAAGTACTGACTGCTGCATATCCGCAACGATTAGTAACGATTTATGATCGTGGCATAAAGCGCACTATTTTAACGCCCGCCGACACCGTAGGGGATGCTCTGCAGATTGCTAGTATTGCTATTGAGCCGCAGGATATTGTCGAGCCGTCAATCGATACCAAGCTAACGACATCAGACGCTGATGTTATTATCTATCGGTCCCGACTGGTTGCTGTGGCCGACGGAAATATACGGCAAACGGTGATGACGGTTCGGCAATCGCCAAATGAGATACTGCAAGAAGCCGGCCTTAAGGCGCTCGATAGTAAAGATACGACTACATTTCGGCGGACGAACTCAGTGCTCGACGGTGCCCCGACCGAACTTGTTGTGTCGCGGGCCAAGAAGGAAGATCTGAAGCCAGCTCCTGTCATCTTCCGGCCGAAGCCAAATGCACTCACAAGCTCAAAAGGAGCGCATGTATATGTTGATACGAGCGGTGTCGCGCACCGTGAAACGTATTATGACTTGCCGATGAACATAGTGATTCGAAGCTGTGGCGCAGGGGGCTCGTATACGATTCGCTCCGATGGCGCGAAAGTCGACCAAGATGGCTATGTGCTCGTGGCGGCAAATTACGCTGCCTATCCGCGGTGCACGGTTGTCGATACTAGCATGGGTCCGGGCAAGGTTTACGACACGGGCGGGTTTGTGGTGCGGCATCCGTATGGATTTGACCTTGCGACCGACTGGACAAATTACGACGGTAGATAGTCCGCACTGTATAATAGAACGTAATGAACGAAATTATATGTCCACACTGTAAAAAGGCTTTCAAAGTCGACGAGGCCGGTTTTGCTGATATCCTCAAGCAGGTCCGGGACCATGAGTTTGAGGAAGAATTGCGCGAACGTGTAGGCATGCTCGAGAGAGATAAACAAAACGCTATTAAGCTTGCCGAAGCGAACACTAAGAATGAGCTACAGGCTGACATTTCTAAAAAGGATGCTGAAATTGCAGACCTGAAGGCACGAGCAACCGCCAAGATCAAAGAGCTCACCGCCGAAGGTGAGCTCTCGGCTGCGCGACTAGCAGCCGAAAAAGATGCCCAGCTTGCCGACCTAAAAGCAAAGCTACAAGCTATCGAAACCGAGAAGCAACTTGCCGTTACCGAAGCGGTGAATAAGGTCGAAAAAGAGCGCGACGAGCTTGCCGGTGAGCTCAAGATGAAAGATAGCGAAAAGCAACTCCTCGAAACATCACTCAAAGAAAAGTTTGCCGCCGAGTTGAAGACGAAAGATGATATCATCAAGCTCAAAGATGATGAGATTGCGCTTCGAAAAGACATGAAAGCCAAGCTCTCCACCAAGATGGTGGGCGAGACCCTCGAGCAGCACTGCGAGATCGAGTTTAATAAGCTGCGCGCAACCGGTTTCCAAAACGCTTACTTCGAAAAAGATAATGACGCTAGCTCGGGCAGTAAGGGCGACTACATTTACCGCGAAACCGACGATGCCGGCAACGAGATCATCTCGATCATGTTCGAGATGAAAAACGAAGGCGACGAAACTGCCACCAAAAAGAAGAACGAAGACTTCCTGCGCGAGCTCGACAAAGACCGCGCCGAGAAGAAATGCGAATATGCCGTACTCGTGAGCCTGCTTGAGGCCGACAATGAACTATACAATGGCGGCATCGTGGATGTTTCACACCGCCACGATAAGATGTACGTCATCCGTCCGCAGTTCTTTATCCCGATCATCACACTCTTGCGCAACGCCGCACTCAATTCACTTAAGTACAAGTCCGAACTGGCGCTGGTCCGCGCGCAAAACGTCGATGTTACTAACTTCGAAGGCCAGCTAAATGATTTTCGCGAATCGTTTGGCCGCAACTACCGCCTAGCATCAGAAAAGTTCTCAACGGCTATCGATAGTATCGATAAGTCGATCGCCCAGTTACAGAAGACAAAAGAGAACCTTCTACGCTCTGAAGATAATCTGCGCATAGCAAACAATAAAGCCGATGAGCTGACAGTGAAAAAGCTAACTCGTGGTAATCCAACTATGGCAGCCAAGTTTGCCGAATTAAACGATAAGGAGTAGATATGAATAAGCAAAAAGACACAAAAAAAGACGATAAATTAGCGCTAAGCGTTGCATTGGGTGTGCCTTATGGACTGCTATTCGGAGTTATCTTTGGTATGACGATTTTGCATAACATCGGACTAGGTATCGCTTTCGGAATGCCGTTAGGCGTTGTTTTCGGCTTACTATACGCAACATATACGACTAGGAAGAAATAGTACAATTATAGTCCCCATTAGAATACCCCGCCTTGGCACCTGAGATGCCAAGGCGGGGTTATAATATGTGGGCTATTTATCTCCGAATGGTTTTGCAAGCTGCAGTTCGGGAGCAGCTTCTGCGATGCGGAGTAGTTCGTTGTACTTCGCAACACGATCGGTTCGAGAGAGTGAGCCGGTCTTGATTTGGCCGCAACCTAGGCCGACGGCAAGGTGTGCAATCGTGACATCTTCGGTTTCGCCGGAGCGGTGCGACATAACCGTGTTCCAGCCGGCATTTTGGGCGGTTTGAACGGCGTTGATCGTTTCGGTGAGGGTACCGATTTGGTTTGGCTTAATGAGGATGGCATTGGCTGCCTTTTCACTAATGGCGCGCTGCAACAGCTTGGTATTAGTAACGAGCAGGTCGTCGCCGACAAGCTGCACGTCGCCGCCGAGCTTAGTGGTGAGTTCAGTCCAGTTGGCCCAATCGTTTTCGTCGAGGCCATCTTCGATTGAAATGATTGGGAATTCGCTACGAATTGCTTGGTACCAGTCGATGAGCTCATTGGCACTTACGGTGCGACCTTCGGTGGCAAGATTGTAATTGCCGTTCTCGTACAGCTCGCTCGATGCGACGTCGAGGGCGAGGGCGACGTCGGTGCCGAGCGTGTAGCCGGCTTTTTCGACGGCTTTGGCGATCAGCTCGAGCGGTTCGCGGTTGCCGTTTTTAACTGCCGGAGCATAGCCACCTTCGTCACCAACGGTCGTGCCGTAGCCAGCTTCTTTGAGAACTTTGCCGAGGGCATGGAAGACTTCGGTGCCGATGCGCATAGCGTCGGTAAAGCTAGAGGCGCCGATAGGAATAATCATATACTCCTGAACATCAGTGCTGCCTGCAGCATGCTGGCCGCCGTTCATGACATTCATCATTGGCAGTGGTAGGCTTTGCTGCGTCGTACCGGTGAGTTCGGCGATGTACTGGTGAAGTGGAAGCTTCTTCGCGTTTGCAGTAGCTTTGGCTGCTGCCAGGCTGACGGCAAGAATTGCATTCGCGCCTAAGCTGGCTTTGTTTTCCGTGCCATCAAGCGCAAGGAGCGCTGCATCGAGACCAGCTTGGTCTGAGGCATCGAAGCTACTAAGGCGTTCGGCAATTGCGCCGTTGATATTACTCACAGCTTTGCCGACGCCCTTGCCACTATAGTGGTCGCCGCCGTCACGCAGTTCGAGCGCCTCGCCCGAGCCAGTGCTGGCGCCACTTGGTACTGCGGCACGGCCCATGGTGCCGTCTTCGAGGTAAACGTCCGCCTCGACGGTTGGGTTGCCTCGTGAATCAATAATTTGTCGTCCGATAATTTTGCTGATAGTGAAATTGCTCATATATCTATTTTAGCACTAGCTGTTTGCTAATTTGTTGAACCTGGGCGAGTATCGGCGCATAATAAAGATATGAATGAGCAACCAAAAACAGGCTTACTAGTGATTAGCCGCCACGCAGAATCAGAATGGAATGTCCTTGGAAAATGGACGGGATTGAACGATGTTAATCTCACGGAAAAAGGTCACGAAGAGGCTTTAAAGATTGGTGAGATTCTTAAAGGTATTACCTTCGATGCTGTCTATACCTCAGAGCAGAAACGGACTCACCAGACGTTACACGGTATTTTGAAGGGAAGCGAACATCCTGACGTGCCACACCATATTCATGGTGCAGTCAATGAACGTGACTACGGCGATCTGACCGGCAAGAATAAATGGGAAGTTCAAGAAGAAATCGGCGATGAAGCTTTTAAAGGTATTCGCCGCGGCTGGGACTATCCGGTACCGGGCGGCGAGACACTCAAGGATGTCCATGGCCGTGTCGTACCATTCTTTGATAAGGAGATTTTGCCACGGCTACAAGAAGGCGAGAATATTCTACTCGTGGCGCACGGAAACTCGATCCGTGCCCTCATGAAGCACCTAGAGGACATTCACGAAGAAGAGATTGCCGAAGTGGAGATGAGCTTCGGCCAGGTGCTGCTTTACCATATTGCCCCCGGGGGCGATCTACACAAGAAGGAAGTTCGTCATATCGATACGACCCCGCCAAAGGCGTAAGTACTCTATTCTTAGCTCTAGAGAATGTTTCTCTGGGGCTAAGCTTTTTGCGTAAGCTCTCGAATATCTTTAAATGTTTCACTCGGCTTTATCTCGCGAACGATATATTCACCGCGTTTCCAATAGGCTTTTCGGGCTCTTGCACCTGGTTTGCTCTGGATGATTCGGTAAGTGCCGTCGATAACTTCGAGTGCCGTGCAGTTGTCGAGTGCTATCGCTACTTTTGAAGTCGATTTCATCATTCTTTTTAGGTCTTCTTGGCGGAACGGCTCTGCATCGTAGTGTGGACAATGGAGTGCATCGATAAAACCAAGCCCGGTAACTTTAATGAGTTGGTTGCTGCCGCTGTTAAACTTGCGCGAGTCGGAGTTGCCGCAGGCAAACCAGCATATCGAGCCAGCACTAAGACCGGCAAGCACGATGTCGCGGTCGAGTGCTTCTTTGAGTATTTTATCGACGCCAAGTCGTCGCCATAGTGTCATCATATACAATGTATCGCCACCGCCTACGTAGATGGCGTCGTGGGAGAGGATGGTTCTTTCTATGTGCTCCTGTGATAATGTTTTGTCGGATAGATATAGCACATCAACCGACTTGAATCCGATCTCTGTAAAATTCTTCTTCACAACTTCAAAGTAGCCGGTCGAGTCGTGGCTTGCAGTTGGAAGGAAGAGAAGAGAGGGATTTTTCTTACCGGTGAGTGAGAGGATCTCGTGGTCGATAGTCGACGTTTCTATAGGGTAAAAACCGCCATCACCCTTAGGTCGTCCGATTTCTCCACCGCCGATTGCAATAATTTTTCCCATATAAATATTGGTTCCTTTTTAAGAATTATATCATTAAGGTCAAACAGGGGTAGATTTTTCACCAACTACAAACAGGACTATAATAAAAGCATAAGCAGTGTGAGTGCTTGTACGGATTCGGCCGTTGATGACAAAAGAGTAAACCTCGAAAGGAGGTGAGCGATGAGAGCATCATGGAAAGGTTATTTTCGGATCGGTGACGTAATGATGCCGGTGCGGCTGTATGCTGCGACGCGCTCGACTGCTCCGCGTTTTGTGCAGCTACACGCCGAAGATCATTCGCCAGTACAGCGAGTGACGATATGTATGAAAGACGGCGAAGAAGTCGCGGATGGCGATATCGTGCGGGCTGCAGAATATGAGGGCGGGTATGTCGAGCTGAGCGAAACGGATCTTGAGCGGCATATCAGCTTTGAGCGCGATATTGTAATACGGCAGATCACCGAAGCAAAAGAGATCGACCCGATATATTACGACACGCCGTACTATCTAGTGCCAGATAGAGGCGGGGAACTTGCCTACTCTATCTTACGGCGAGCATTTGAAAAAACCGGCAAGGTAGCGATTGCTACGTTTTTGTTTTATGGCCGCGAGCGCCTGGGTATGGTGTCATCGCAGGAAGGCATGCTGCAACTTCAGATCCTTCGATTTTATGAAGAGATCGTGCCGAGAAGCGAAGTGCGAACACCGATGCTGCCGCAACCGTCGCCAGCGCAAATTGCCGTTGCATCACGATTATTCGAACATTACAACTTACCGTTTCATGCCAGCGATTTTCGTAACCAACAAGTGGGTATGATCAATGAACTTATCGAGCGAAAAGCCAAGGGTCTGCCTCTTAAAAAATACGAGCCAGTGGCGAGCGGTGCCACGCCGGAAAATGAAGTGGTGACGAGAATGAAGCAGATGCTCGGTGAGGACCCGAGGGTACTTCGTTCGTAAGAGGACTAATAGCTTGTATGGTGCGGTATTTGCTATACTAAAGATATGAAAACAGAGGTCTCGACATTTCATTTTGAAGCCGAGCTCTACACGCTTAAAAA
>CAMLGO010000014.1 GCA_946479665.1 uncultured Candidatus Saccharibacteria bacterium | reverse complement strand
TGGTGATCCCGCGGAGAATCGAACTCCGATTGCCAGGATGAGAACCTGATGTCCTAACCGTTAGACGACGGGACCAACTCTTTGTATTAAGACTTGGCTTAACTCGGACGATTATAGCAATAAAGAGCGGTGCTGTCTAGCTCGCTTGGTTGAGGTTTTCGATGATAGCCAGGAGTTTTCTTGGTGTAATCTCGGCTTTAATGAGGTAGCCATCGGCCCGGTATTGCATGGCCATGCGCGATTCGTCATCTTGTTCGAAGTTGGTCATGACGATGACCTTTGAGTTCGGGATAAGGTCTTCTTTGTCGTTGCGAAGCGCATCGAGGATCTCGGTGCCGCGTCGCTCTGGCAGCATGACATCGAGCAGGATAAGGTCGTACGGCTTATTGCGCGCAGCAACGAGGCCGTCATTGCCGTCGACCATCCAGTCGACTTCATAGCCGGCGCGTTGCAAACTGCGAACATACATTTCGCCGATGAAGCGGTCGTCTTCGATACATAAGATTGTTTTTATTGCCATGATTATCCTCGATACATTGAATGATTTTTGATCCAGCCACCACTGGCTTCGATCAGAGTCTCATTGCTGTTGTTATTTGCTTTTAGTTTATCGGCGACGGTTGCGTAAATGGGCAGGCTGAATGTAAAGATAGAACCTTCACCTTCAGCACTCCGCACGCTGATATGCCCGCCATGCGACTCTACAAAGGCTTTGGTGATATAGAGGCCGATACCAGTGCCAGCGACAGTTTCGCGCGAACGATGTGAACGGTAGAATTTATGAAATAGACTGCTGACAACATTGCCCGGCATGCCGATGCCATGATCTTCGACCGATACTTCGACAAAATCGCCTTTGGCTGCAGCGGTGACATTGACAGCTCCGCCCTCGTTGCTATATTTGATGGCGTTATCGATAAGGTTGCCAAGCACTTCACCAATACTACCACGATCGGCGGCGACTGTCGGTAAGTCAGGGGCGATAGAAACTCCGAGTACTCTATTTTGCGCCGTGGCACGTAGCTGCATGTCGTCCTTAATAGTCTCGTAAATGCTTGCGATCGACTCTTCTTTGAGGTGAACGTTGAGGTGGCGACGATCAAATCGTGAAGCATTGAGGATGTTATTGATGTAGCTCGAAAGGCGGTTGGCGGAAACAACCAGGCGCTTGAGCAGTTCGGATTGGTCATCTTGGAGAACTGGCTGTAATTCATCTTCAAGAACATCGAGGTAGCCGCGAATAACCGTGATCGGTCCACGAAGCTCATGAGCGGCGAAGGCGATGAAATCAAGGTCTTCCTCTTCTGGAGTGTACTGATCGGTGCGGTTGAAGAGTGAGATAACCGTTTCGGCCCTACTGCCCTTTTGGTAGGTGGCAACGATGTCGTACATGCGTCGGCCCTCTTCGCCCGGTAGCTTGTCGGCAACGCGTGACCAAGTTTTTTCGGCGTGAACGGCTGACTCTTCACAATCATCAAGCCACTTGTTCAAGTTTTCTCCATCGCTAAATACGAGATCAAGTACTGTTTTACCATCAAGGTCGGTGTGTACTGGTGCCGACTTATTGCTGTAAATAACAGCACGATCCTTATCGAGAGCTATGAAGCCGCACGATGTATTATCGAGAGCACTTGTGGCGAGATCATCCAGTGCTGTAGCGGGGTCATTTTTTTCTGGTGCAGCACTGCCAAGCGCGTAGATAGTTTGAAGTGCTTCTCGAAAACCGGATTTTGCGAACTGTTTTGCGTTTGGATTTGGCGGCGTTGTAATAGTCGGCTCACCTGCGCTGTGCGTCAGGGCGTCCATGAGATTTCTCGTTGGTTCAGTGAGAAGAGAAACAAGTATGAGATTAACGCCGATCGAGGCCGAACAGATGGTAATGAGGGCAATTAAGAATGCCAAGTTCGATAGCTCGAAAACACCAGTGATAACAAGTGCACCACCAACAACAAGCGTGGTAACGATCTGCATACTGACAGTAAAGATGACTGATCTTTTATGGAAGCGTGGCCAATAATCACGAATAAGACGTGGTTTTGTGTTTCCGTTTTCGCTGGCCGTCCCCTTTACTTCCATGAGACACTTCCTGATCCGTTTGGTATGGCGGCAATCCAGGTCTGTCCCCGCACGAGCGGTACATCTTTGCCATTAGCATCAGCAAATGTTATCTGACTCGTTTTGTCTTTCTTCGTCCACGTTACCGTTTGAGCGGTGCCATTTTGGAATATGATCGCCTCGCCACTGCCAGTAGTTGTAATGTCTTCATGGTGACCATCTTCGGGATTGAGGCTCATAGCCACCTTCATGGCAATGACGACGCTTGGCGCGATTTGACCATCTTCTCGGTCGAGGTGCGGCGCACCCGCCTGCGAGCGAGGGTAAGTATTCGACGCTTTGTCGTAAGTATATGTACTGTTGTAGAGCGGCCCACTCATAGTAATTGCAATCGAAGTTGCGTTTGGCGCTTCACTTGGCTTGCCGTCGGTGCGCGTAAAGCCGGTAAAATGAGACTCGGTGAAGCCTTTTCGCGCGTTGAGGGCATCGAGCTTTTCAAAACTTGTATAGACGTTGTGTGGCGCGTAACGATCCGTCGAACGCCAGTAACTGCCACCGTTGAAGAATTGGTCAATATCTCGGTAATTGCCATTTCTTACTTCCGCAAGCGCCGCAGGACTGCCGCCAACATGCGCGACGCTGGCGTTGTACGAGGCGAGCCAATCGATATAGTATGGACGAATACTTCGAACCGGTCCGATGATTTGCGGCTTGTCTTGCTGATGAAGTGTGAGGAAGCGAGTAATCCCGCCTTCGGCGATTGCTTCGTAGACAACGCCGGCCTGTTTGATGCCAGACTGCGGCCGGGCGTCAGGGCTATTTTCGATCATAATCGCGGTAACTGCTTGCTTGGTGGCCGCCTCGTCTGCGACAAGGATTCCAGTGAGTGGTGAGTAGTATTTAGGAGCTTCGGGTTTTGGTTTTGGCTTGGCAGTCGGTGTCGTCTGAATAGCGACCGGTTTTTGATATAGTACGGCAAGTGTGAAAAGCCCCGCAGCAAGGATAAGCCCGGCACCGGCAATACTGATGCTTGCGATCCGATGATCATGGATCCATTGATGAAGGCGTGTCCAGAATTTTGGCTTTGTGTTAATTGCGTTCATGCTTACGGTTATTATAGCAGATAGCGAAGGGTTATTTTAACGGATTTGGTGGCCGCGCCAAGCCATAATCTCAAAGGCGTGTTGCGCCTCTACTGGAATAGATTGAGGAGATTGGTGGCCGCTTTTGGCATATCTTTCCATCCGATTAAAATCGCCAAGGATACCGCGAATCATGCCGGCACGTCCGTACTTTGTCTCGTAGCTTTTCATACTAATTGCCTCATGTCTCGCAATAAATCGAGGCTGCGGGCTTGGCCATTGAGCTTCGGCTGTCGCCAGGAAACGGCGTGACATAAACGGTTTATGAATTAATATGACTGTTTTGGGTATAACCCCAGCCTCCTCGAGTAGCCGAGCGGAAAAAGTAATATTTTCACCGGTATTACTTGCGAAGCGTTCGCGTAGAATTGCCGATTCTGGTACGCCAAGTTTTCGGGCCGTATCTGCAAGAAGATCGGCTTCTGTTATGTCCATTTTTGCGGTTTGATAACCGGAGAACACGATGAGGGGAGCTAGTCCAGAGTGGTACAGCTCGGCCGCGTATTCAGCGAGTCCGATAATTTGACAGCCGCCTACGACAATAGCGTCGGCTGGCTGTAGTGGCGTTTCAACGGACATATAGTCCCACACCAGTTGAAGCAGTTCGTCATCGGAGCGAATATCTTCCATCTACTGCTCTGCGTTGATAGCTGCATCGAGGCGGCGCATAGTCGTCTCTTTGCCGAGCGTAGCGAGGGTGTCATTAAGTGCTGGACTGAATGGCGCCCATGAAACGGCCAGGCGGATAAGACTAAAGAGAATGCCTGGTTTTTGACCGGTCGTATCAAGCAAGCTGTTGAGGGTCTCTTGAATTGCATTTGAGTCAAAATCACTTGTTGAAAGTGCTTGCTTGGTTGTCTCAAGCAGTGCAACGAGCTCGTGGCGGTCAAGTTTTTTGAGCTGCTTATTGTCATCGGCCATTGTCCAATCTGGTGTTGGCTCGGTAAAGAAGTAATCTGTAAGGAGGGGTAAATCAAGCAATGTCTTGAGGCGGTCTTGGACGAGCGCGAGGACTTGCTTCTTCTTCTCTTCACTCGCCTCTTTTGCTGATGCTGGCCAGAAATCGGTAACACGGGTATAAAGATCATCAAGGCTGAGGAGCCTAATGTGTTGACCGTTGAGCCAGAGAAGACGCTGTTCGTCAAAGCGGGCGCCGCTGCGCTGTACGCGGTCGAGACTAAATTTTTCGATCAGTTCATCGCGTGTAAAAACCTCTTGCTCGGTACCGTCGTTCCATCCCATACTCGCCAGGAAATTGAGCATTGCTTCAGGAAGGATACCCTGGTCTTTGTATTCTTGCACGCTCTTTGCGCCGTCGCGTTTGCCAAGCTTCTTTTTTCCGTCTGGCGCCATAATATGCGGTAGGCATGCAAGCACTGGCCATTCAATCTCGAGTGCGTCGTAAAGTGACAGGTATTTTGGAATTGATGAAATATACTCCAGGCCACGTATAACGTGCGTAATGCCCATTTCGTAGTCGTCGACAATGTGCGCGAAGTTGTAAGTAGGAAGACCATCACTCTTAATAAGAATAAAGTCATCAAGCGCTTCTGGTCCAGCCGACAATTCGCCCATAACTGGGTCATTCCAGGTGTAGCGCTTTACGTCTGGTACCTTGAAACGAAGAGCTTGCGAACCGTCCCATGCTGGTGGGTTTTCTGGGCGATGGTTGCGGTATAGGAATGCGCGCTTTTCAGCTTTGGCCTGATCACGAAATTCAGTTACTTCGTCAGGCGTGTATGGGTCGGCGTAGGCCAATCCTTTATCAATAAGTTTCTGTGCCCATTTTAAATAGTGCTCACGGCGTTCAGTTTGAATGTATGGGCCGAAGTCACCGCCCTTGCGTGGGCCTTCATCCCAATCGATATTGAGCCACTCGAGTGTATCAAGAATAAGATCTTGCGCACCTTCAACCAGGCGGGCTTGGTCGGTGTCTTCTATGCGTAGTACAAATGTGCCCTTTTGCTGCCGAGCAAGAAGCCATGGGAAAAGTGCAGCGCGAACATTGCCAACATGAATATAGCCAGTTGGACTTGGGGCAAAACGGGTACGAATAGATGTCATAGTATCTTCTATTGTAGCATTTTATCTGGTTGGCAGCTCTGTGATGGCGCGAAAATAGCCTCCATTTCTCTGCTAACGGATCTCCGCGCTAAGGAATTCACGTCTTAGCGATGTACTTCCTTGGGCTCTCGATATGTTATCTTCGAGACAGAGACTACTTTTGTAGTGCGGCTGTAGGTAACTATAGGCTTTTAGCAATATTGCCAATTTGGCTATTTGAGAGTGGTGCATCACCGTTGATCGTGTAGAGAATGCCGCCATTTACCCAGGCTGCATTACCGCCGTAGGCATAGATTTTGAGGCCGCGTTCGGTAAACGGAATGTAGTTTTCGCCAACTTTCGGCTTAACGTAATTGTCGAGGACAGCTTCTGAGTCGTAGCTGCTCTTTGTTTGTGTAATGGTGAAGTTTTGCGGGCCGCCGTTTGCAGCGAACTTCATACTCACTTCCCCTTCTTTGTATGCAACTGCGCCGCTGAGGCTGTAGCCGTCTGGATGGTATTCAGGATATGAGGCGTCGACGCCGGCCTGTGCGGCTGCGACACGAACAGATAAGCTTGGCAGGTTGATGTACGTAAAGTAGCCGCCAAGAAGGACAAGCGCGAGGCTGGCGCTCGCAACACTAAGGAGACGAGGATGACGAGATAAGAGCGGTTGCTTCTTTGCTTCCTTGTGTTTGAGAGGTGCTTTTTCAAGAGCAGCATTAATTGCTTCATTTTTAATTACCTGAGAAGGCTTTGGCTGAGCTTTTGGGGCATTCTGGAGCTGCCGAGCTGCTGCTTGGGTTTGAGCGGCGCGGACGGCATGAGCCTTGGCTACGGCCGGATGGACACTGGCAGGTGCAATGTCACTCATGCGCGGTTGTTTTTTGACAGTTGGATGTGGAGCAAATTTTGAGATAGCTTGGCTGCGTGCGATCTGTTGAGGCGCACGTTTTTGTAGACTTGGCTGTGTTTTAGCGATAGGTTTTTGGATAGTTTTGCGATTAAGGGTCTGTGAGCGCTGAGTGGCCTGATGTATGCGTTGCGATGGTGTTGCGGTTGCCTTTTTTGCAGATACTATAGGTGTAGGTGCTGCTTTTTCCATGCCGTCAACCGCAAGTCCCGTGACTGCGTCGTATTGTCGTCCATTAATAGTTATTGTGTGTTTTTCACTCATCCTTATACTCCCGCTTCCGCGTGTGCTATCTATCTACCATAGTCAGCGTATTGCTTATGCTCACGCGCTGTTATTTTCTATCTTAGGGAGAAAAAGCAAATTATGCAATAGTTTTTAGGCGATGATTATTGGTATAATGGTAAACACGATGTATCACCCACCTTCAAAGCGAAAACAGCTTACAACCCGCATACTCATTTCAACCCTCATGACACTATCCGTTGTTTTGTTGGTTGTTATTCTTATCTCTATTATTCTTGGCTATCAGTTTAATAGTAAGGACGGTCGGATCGAGCAGACTGGCTTGATTCAATTCGAAACGCAGCCGAGTGGTGCGACAGTTGAAATTGACGGTAAGGCCCTCAGTGCCAAAACCACTACTAAGGCAACAGTCCTCCCTGGCGCACACGAATTTGTCATGTGGCGTGACGGATATGAAACATGGCGCAAGAATCTTGATATTCAGGCGGGAACGCTGACGGCTTTGAATTATGCCCGGCTTATTCCAAAGGAGCGCACCGTTAAGAATGTCGCATCATTTAATGAACTATCTGCTTCCCTTGCTTCGCCCTCGAGACGGTCTATGCTCCTGCAGACAACGCCAAGTGCCGCAAGTTTCGTATTAGCCGATTTCCAAAACGAGCAAGCAATCAAGCAGCGGACACTCACGCTTCCCGCGGAAGTATACAGCGATGCCACGACGCCAGATGTAACTCACCGTTTCCGATTGGTTGAATGGGACCAGGGTGGGCGTTACGTGTTGATTGCTCATTCATTCAAGGATTCGACTGAATGGCTCGTGCTCGATACTGAAGATGCCACCAAGACGACCAATATCACCAAGAGTCTCAATATTGCCATCGACAGCGCTCAGTTCTCTGGTACGAGCGGCAGCCAGCTTTATGTCTTGTCAGCCGGTGACATTCGCAAGATCGACGTCGCCGGAGGGACAATCTCTCGACCGCTCGCCTCAAAAGTGGCCTCTTTTGATCTTTATGGAAGTGACATAGTTGCGTATGTATCACAACCTGTTGCCGAGACGCATATGCAGTCTGTCGGTATCGTTCGTGAGGGTGATAAGCTGCCGCATGTTCTGCGTACGGTTGTGACAAGTGATGCTGCTCCGCTCCATATTGCGACGAGCCGCTACTTCAACGAAGACTATGTTGCCATCTCGCTCGGTGGTAAGGTTGATATTCTTAAGGGTACGTATCCATCGTCAACCGATGAGACAAATGATACGTTAAAACAGTTCGCCTCTTTTACGTTTTCTCGCCCGATTCAGTGGCTCGACATTAGCCATAACGGCCGCTTTGTGGTTGCTCAGACGGGAGATCGATTTACTTCATATGACGTTGAGCGCATGTCGCTACCGGCAGAAGCGACACTTGCGGGTGAAGGCGCGACATCTCAGTTACGTTGGCTTGATGATTTTTATGTCTGGTCGGATCGTGCCAGCAAATTAACACTGCGTGAATACGATGGCTCGAACGAGTACGACATGGGCGCTGTTGCAACTGGTTTCGATGCGACATTTAGTCAGAATAATAAATATCTCTATTCAATTGGTAAAACTGACAAGGGCTTCCAACTGCAGCGTGTGCAGATGATATTGCAGTAGGCGTACTAGTCCCTGGCAGATGTGTGCCTTCGGAATTATTGGGTCTTTAGGTATATAATGACTCCTAATGAGTGAATACGACCCGAATCACATTCCGGTGCATGCATACTTTTTATTGTGCGTTAAAGTTATTATCTTCAATAGCGATAATAAAATCCTCTTGTTGCGACGCTCGGATAAAACATCTCGAGCTCATGGATGGGATTTCGCTGGTGGGGGTGTGGATAAGGGCGAGGACCCTCGTGATGCGGCAATACGAGAGTCATTGGAGGAGACGGGCTTGTTAATTGATGATATACGAATACTTTCAACATCGCATGGACATACTGATGGAGGCGAATATGTCATGATTGGCTATGCTGCGCATGCTAACGACGACAAGGTCCAATTAAGCTGGGAGCACGATTTGTACGAATGGATGACCGTAGAAGAAGTTAAGCAGATAGCGCTTCCGCCAGCACACAGGACGATCATTGATGCGTACCTAGCTAATGATACTAACTAGTTGCTAGCGTCCGCCGCCGAAAATACGTTCAAGGAAAGTTGGTTCGCTACCAGGTATACTCGCCGCCTTAGGTGCGCTGGCGGCCGTCGGTGCGGTTGTTGCAACTGTAGGATCAGGACTTACTTGTTCGGCGGTAATGAGAAGACGTTTTAGCGCCGTACCTAGCGGAACGCAGCTGATAAGTGTCAGTACTGGCTTATCCGTCGGATAAACGAGCTTATTAACTTCTTCGGGAAGGACGACTTCTTTTTTGGTAATACTGTAAGTGTAGCGCTTGCCTTGGTAATTAACATAAATCGTATCACCTGTTTGAAGTTTTTCGTTTTGGGCGAAAATAAATTTATAATCGCCATTTACAAACGCATCGTTGCTTGAGTGGCCGGCGATGACGGTATTGCCTACCTGCCCCGGTACGCTGCTAGCCCCTGGAATGCTAAAGTTGGCAACGCCCGACTCCATGGCTTTCATTTGTGAATTGTAATCATTGCCGACGTCAAAGGCGATCGGTACTTCGACATTAATTTTCGGTATGATCAGTTTCGAGTCGGGTCCGACGTTTGTCTGGACGGTTGGGTCGACGATGATGTTTTGGGGATCAATATTGCCCGGTGCCATGTACGCTTGGACGTTGGCAAATAGTATTTGATTATACTGTAGAAAAACAAACACGAGTGCAACGGCCGCTGCGGCAGAGATGGGAATAAAGTGGCGGCTTTTTCGAATTTTACCGGCCGATTCTACGACTTGGCGGCGGAGCTTGCTGCGAAGGTCATTTAAGGCTTCTTCTTTCGTGAGGTCTTTTGGCGCTTCGGACTGATTGGTGAATCGTGTATTTGCCTGAGTTTGCTGTTGCGTATCAAGCGCTTGCTTGGCTTGATACACTTGGCTAGCGTAATACCGCTCGTAGTACTTTTGATAGTAATCTTGCCAGGCGCTATGGTACTGCTTCCATTGTTCGGCCTGCGGTTGGGGCGTGGGCGTGTGTGTACGTTCGTACGGGTTTTTAATAGTCAGCGCCTGCTGCTCAACTGGCTGCTTGGTTTGTTGGACATTTGGCGCTGTTTGAGCCTGCGTGTCGGTGTCGTAAATAGAATTGATTTGATCACGGACGATTTGGGCGGCAGCCTGCTGGGCTGAGACTCGCTCAGCCTGTGGTCGCTCAGTCGGGGTATGCAAAAGCGCTCGCTGCGGTATCAGCGGCGTGCCCACTCGCCTTGTATCGTCATTTTCATCTGGTCTCATATATAGATTCCTGCTGAGATCTATTGTACAATACATTGGTAGCATCTGCTAAGACCATCTGCCGCGGTGGTGGAATCGGTAGACACGCTAGACTCAAAATCTGGTGAGCATTAGCTCGTGCCGGTTCAAGTCCGGCTCGCGGTACCAAAATAGGCTTCCTCTCGGAAGTCTATTTTTATATGTCTCTGATTTACTACTAGTGGGTGCTTTCGGACGGTTGCTTGTTGCCGAGATTTATATCGTATAAAGAGAACAGCTCGTTTTGCACCCCCTCAATAAGGTCAAGGTCATATGGTCCTTCGTTGGAAGCTTCAAAAATCATAGCATGCTGGAGCTCACGCATCATGAGCGTATTGTTGTTAGTGAGATCTTGTAGTCCGATGATAGGGATCGAATCGGCGTACTGGCTGGCATAGGCACCGCGCAGTGTCGTTTTTGTTTGTAGCGGGAATGCGCCTTCGCCTCTTTCGAGGATCATAAAATCGATACCGCGTTTTAGCCCATGCTCGTCGTAGCCCGCGCGGTCTTGCTCCTCTGAACTCGGCAAAATAAGAAAGCGGTCGGTATCACTGCCATCGAGTGGTCGTACGGTTAATGCGAAGAATGTTGCTTCGGTAAGATCGCCGATAATATCGTGCTTTTTGCCGTGCGAAATATGCGTATTGGCCACCTTCTCGTGCTTCTCATTGAGAAGTTGTGCCATAAACTGCGTTGCATGGCCGTATAACGCTGCGACTTCATCACGAATATCGTCTGATACGGGAAGGCCTCGGGCTTCAAGATCGGCTCGTTGATAGAGTGGCAAGGCAAGATATTTTAGGGCGATGTGAAATAGTTCTGGCGAATATGGCTGCAGCTCAAATGTCTCTAAATATTTTTCAGCAATATTTTTAGCACTGCGAAAATGCCCATTGAATACCGCATTATCGAATGCAGTTTCCGCGTATGATATATCGGTAGGCTGATTGCTAATCTCGTGCCCTTCTTCAGAAAAAAGACGCTTATCATCCAAAAAAACACGCTCTTTGTCGTGTTGTTTTCCGAGTGCGTGGCGCGGAAACTTGTCCATAGATATATTATATAATATTTACAAGTATATAACAACAACTACGTGTTTGAGATAAGGCTAGCCGATGTAGCTTCAAGGGGTTTTGTAGGGTGCCAGAGCCAATAACTTGCTGCTCGAGCAGCTGTGTGGCCGCGCCAGATTGCCATAGGATTTTCCCACTCGCTGGTCACCACTTCACCGCCGCTCGCGACAATGATATGTTCTTTGTGTAGAACTTGAATGGCAATGGGGTATGTAATAGTAAATTTGTGAAGCGCGTCGACTATTTGGGCAAGCTGCATGCTGAATGTCAGGATTTTTGGATAGTATACGCTTTGGAATAATTTTTGAAGCTGAGCGAATGAGACGACGAGCAATGTATTCGGTCGATCGACGATTGCCTGCGAACTGTTCTTGATAAGGTCGACTGCATCACGAGTAATCGTGAGTGGGCCGCTATAATCTCTGAGAAAATCTTCATACGTAATAGCTGTTTCGCTATTGCGGCCCGCATCGCCGATCATAAGTATGCCGGTCGACCATTCGGCCAGTGCTTGGAGTTCGGGTTTTGCATCGCGCGCCAAGCTACCAGAAGGGTTGGTGGCACCAAAAAGCGTATCGGTGATAATTGCCGGGATCGTCTTTTTAAGAACATCCGGCAGCAACACCCGCACCTCGCCTACCCCTGCTTGAAGCGCGGCACTATATGCTTCGGCAACGCCCGCAAAGCCAAGTTTATTGCCACCGATAATACCGAGGCGACCAGCCTGCGACCGTTGCTCTGGCTTACTCCACTCAATATCAGGAAAGAGTGGTTTATTGCTGGTTTGTTTTTTCCAGTATGTGGTGTCCACTAATATCATCCTTTACAATTTCGTAGCTAGTGTTTTTTCGTTCGATAACGATTTTCCAATTGTTTGCGAGTGCTTTCTCGAGCAGCTCGTAGGTTGGGTTGAATGCAATTGGATGATTAACAATACTAAGCATACCACTATCGCCATTACTGTCGCCGACACCATAGCTATCTTCGAGTGTCAGATCGTGTTCGGCGATGAGACGTTCGATGATTTTATCTTTGCCCGTATGCGTTTTGACGACATTGCCGGTGAAATATTCTTCGCCACGCTCCCATTGCTGGCCAATCCAGGCGTCGAAGCCATATCGCTGGGCAAATGGCTCGACCAACTCTTGCTGCGAGCCGCTAATGGCAATAATAAAGTAGTTGTCGGCTTTGAGTCGCTTAATAAGATCGCGCGTATAAACGTAGACGTTCTCGGCTTTCTTATCGAGAACACGCGTGACGGCTTCGTCGTAGTCGCTAATGCGGAGCTGTGGGAGGTAGGAGTCGAGGCCACCTACCATGATGCGCTCAAACTCTTCAAAGGCATTGCCGTGCACGCGGTGACGCCATTCGCGGTGTTTGAGGGTGGTTTCCTCGCCAAGATCACTTGGTAGGACCCCCATTTTGTATAGTTCATAAAAGACTTCACGGTACAGGCCGCTACGAAAGAGCGTGCCGTCGATATCA
>CAMLGO010000013.1 GCA_946479665.1 uncultured Candidatus Saccharibacteria bacterium | reverse complement strand
CTTATACAGCGTCAGTTCGTGTGCCTGCCCAGGTTTCAAAAACCTATCAAGTTCATACTTTACGCCGAGTAGCTCGACCTTATCGAGCTCGACCTCTACTTTACCTGTATTCGTCGCCCAAGCAACGACCATCATGGTCGGCCCGTTCACATACGACCTACAGTGTTCAAGCCGAATCTCGGGAATAAGCTTTCGGCCCTTATCGTCAACAAGCAGTGACTTCTTGGGTACTACCCGCTCATCTGCAGGCGCATCGTCTTGCCCCCATGGATCGTCGTCGTTAAAGTCGTCTCGAGTTTCCGCTTTCGATTCGTCTATAAAGATTGGCTTACCTTGAATCATTCGCCGTAATCCGTCAAAGAATCCCATAATAATACCTCCTGTCCTATCTTTATTGTAGCGCTTATCTATACTTATTTATATTGGCGCTCTACAACCAAGGATTGATGGTCGTCACAGTATCAAGCTGCACAAGATTTTTGTCATATACAAGTGCATGTGTCAGGCTAAAATGCGAAGTCGGATCATACGACTCTACCGGCAGTAGCCGCCCACACCATGCTGTCCATAACATATATTCGTCACCCTGCTTGCGTACGCAAACAACAACATAGCTCACGGGCGTCAGCTCCCTGTTCTTGGCGAACCGAGAATATTTATCTCGCTCTCTTCGCTTTGCATACACTATCTCATCAGCATCCGTCGTCACGACTAAAGTCGTCGTGCCAACAATTCGGTCCATATTCTTTTCGAAGATAATCTCATTATCACCGAAAATATCGGTCGTCTCAATAGCTTCTCGCACAAGATCGAGCAGATTAGGTGTTTCGCGAATATGAAACATGACGTTCGTCGCCTTGTAGTCAAGAAATACGGATACACCATTTATTGATACGGCAATAAGCTCTTTCATGCTTCCACTTTCCACACAGCTAAGGTGTCACGCATTCGAGCCTTGACTGATTGATAATACGTAAACATCACCACCCTGTCACCCTATCTCAAGTAGCTTTGGTGATGGATCATCAAACTTAATCACCGGCCAATTTCTATTAATCTCTTGTATACCTGTTTCACCGATATGTGGATATTGCACTGCATACGCATTCGCCACACCGCCAAATACTGCATCTTCCCACGCAGAGCCTAATCGCTCAGCAACACTTTTGACCCGCTCTTCGCTCAATCCTTCGATTTCCATATACGGAGCAAGCCATGGCCACTCATCGAGCATGATTTCAACGTCATCAAGCCTCCAGTTCTCTCGACGCGACTCTTGGAATGTATCGTGGGCAATTCCGGCAGCATCGAGTAAAGCTACTGCGGTATCAAAGTCACTCACTTCGATTTCATGCTCCTTCGCACCATCAATTGTATCGGCATCAAACTGCTTATACGTCATCGTCACTCGGTGGCCCTCATCTCGAACGCGCACAAATGCCCGCTTCGCTTCCATGTCATCACTATGGAATACGACTCGGCGCATTAAACGCATCGGCTGCTCGCAAACACCGCCAAGCTCACGTAATTTCTCGCGAATTTCATCGTGATTTACGTTTAAAAACTTTGCTTCGATTTCAGTCTGCATAATCACTCCAGTACTGTTATTAGAAATAGAAAACTAGGCAACAAGTTCGTCGATAGATACGCGCCTCTGCTCAGTCGTATCGCGGCTACGAACAGATACAAGTCCATCATTTTCAATCGTATCGAAGTCGATCACCACGCAGTACGGCGTACCGATTTCATCTTGGCGGCGATAGCGCTTACCGATATTGCCGTTATCGTCCCACATCACGTTGCCGTGTTTTTTCTTAAGCAACTCGTAGACTTCACGGGCTTTAGCAACAAGTTCCGGCTTATTCTTAAGCAGAGGAGAAACGCAGTACTTCACTGGCGCCAGGTGTTCTGGGAATTTAAGGAAGATACGCTTCTCGCCGTTTACTTCATCTTCAGTATAAGCAGCAGAAAGTACGGCCATGAGTGCACGCTCAACACCAAATGACGGCTCAATCACGTGCGGAACAAACTTTTCATTCGTACCCTTTACAATATAGTCCATACTTTTGCCAGCGACACGCTGAATATTGCCAAGGTCAAAATCGGTTCGGTACGCAAGGCCAAGCAACTCTTCGCGACCGATTGGAAAATCATATTCGATATCAATCGTACGCTTTGAATAGTGAGCGCGATCGTTTTCTGGCACTTCAAGTTCATGAATGCTTTCGCGCGGCAAACCGAGTGCTTCAAGGAACTCGTAGATATCTTTTAATAGCGCATCAAAAGACTCTGCCCACTTTTCAGGGTGAACAAAGTACTCAATTTCCATTTGTTCAAACTCACGCGAGCGGAATACGAAATCGCGTGGGCTAATTTCATTACGAAATGCCTTTCCCTGCTGAGCAATACCGAATGGAAGATCAGGGTAAAATGCATCGACCACATTTTTGTAGTTCGTGAAGATGCCCTGGGCAGTCTCTGGACGAAGATATGAGATAGATTTATCATCCGCCACAGGCCCGACCGTTGTCGAGAACATCATGTTGAACGTGCGCACCTCGGACAGCTCATTGCCATTCGGGCTCTTTACACCTTCTTCGCGGATAAGTTTTGTCATGTCATCAAGCGATAAGCCTTCGGCAGAAAAGCCAGCATCTTTTAACAGATGGTCGGCGCGAAAACGCTGCTTAGTTTCAAGATCTTCAACAAGTGGATCAGTAAAGGTATCAACATGCCCACTTGCCTGCCATACCTTTTGATTCATCAAAATTGCCGCATCAACACCATACATGTCATCGCGCGAGTCAACAAACATCTTCCACCACAGCTGCATAATATTACGCTTCAAGCTCACACCAAGCGGACCGTAGTCCCACGTACCAGATAGTCCACCATAGACTTCACTTCCCTGATAAATAAAGCCGCGACGCTTCGCCAGGCTTACAATTGCTTCCATTCGCTCGTTCTTGATCTGTTTGTTGCTCATAATTACTGCCTATTATAACAGATGCAACAATTTGCATAAATTTTTCATTGATGTTATAATCTTAAAACCCTATCGTTCGGCATGACTACTACGGAAAGGCATTATGATGGGAAGCACCGCGTTAACAACCAATCTCGTGACCGACCTCACCAGCGTTCGCCGACAGCTCCTTGCAGGCAAGCTGACAGGAGCACGACACGAATCGCAAATCCTGTCCGATGAAGGCGCCAGCGACGACGCCTTCATCGTGGCAAAAAGCGTGGTCAGCTTCTTCGAGGGCGACAAAGACGGAGCCGCAAAGCTCCTTCGGAGAGTCCAAAGCATCGAAAGAAGCCACTCGTCCGAGCTCGAACAGCTCTACGGGCAGCTGCTTGTCGAAGGCGCAATCTGCAAGGCACTCATGCGTGATACGCATGCGGACCTTGTCGAGGAAGCGCTCAAAACAGCCAGGTCTCTTTTGACGAAGAACGGCCAGGAAGAGCAAGCAATGGCGGCGACATACATCGAGATCCTCGATCATGTCGCCACCAGCAGAACCGCTCAGGCCCTGTCGCTCCACCAAAAGATGGCGGCGACATGGGGCAGCTCAACCGACCCGGTCATCCAGTCTTGGAAGCAAGTGTTTGACATGGCGATCTTTCGATTGCTATGCGAGCACACCAGGCTAGCAGACCGACTGTTCACCGCCACACGAGGCCGCCCGGAAAAGCGCAGGGAGCTCAGAAGGTACGAGGCCGAGATCATGTGCATCAACGTCTTCGATGACATTCTGCGCTCTGACGCCTTGAAGCGCGACAAGCTGGTTGCTGTCCGGATTTTCATCTTTGGACGCGTCGGCGTCTGGAGCTAGAATCCAGCAATACCGGAGGCGCAAGCCCCACCCAACCCCGCCACAGGCCACAAGCCAGTGGCGGGGTTTTCACTTCATAATGATTTGCTATTAGCTGCGATAGATGTTATTGTATATCTGTTCCATTCCCCTACAACCCTCAGGAGTAACCATGGAAGCTCTTCTCAGGAAAACAACCGACTTGATCAATGCGGGGCACTTTCGCAAAGCTAACATCGAGCTCAAGGAGGCTGGCAATACGCAAGCCACCGAACATGCCGACTACTGGATGCAACTTGCTCAACTAGCCTGGCTCAAAGGCAACGAGGCAGAAGCAGAGCACTATGGCGTTCACGGACGCAAGTGTGCAGACTGGGATGCCATCATCCACGAAGGCAGCTTTCATCGCGACGCGGCGCACTGGTTTATCCGCTCGCTAACCACGGCACAGCGGTCATCGGCAACGCTCAGGCAAGAAGTATCTGCTCGACGAGCGAAGGAGTCACTCGACGCAGCCGAAGAGCTGTTCAAGGGAGACGCGAATCTCACAGGTTCGATCACCATGGCCAGAGCAAAGCTCGAGTACGCCCAGCAAAACTACACTGAGGCGATCGAGCTACACCTACTAGCCGACGTGCAGCTGCAAGATCTCGTTTGGAAGCGAAATAACCAATTTCACCTCCTTCGAGCAAGTCGCTTCAGTACGAGTTCGACGCCATCAGGCCTAGGACTCATACTCACCAAGAGAATTGTACAAGAGGATCCTAGCTTCAAGCATCGGCTTGCAGCATGTGTCACCCTCCTGACCGGGAAGTTCGGCTGCCGGCTATACGACCGTATCGCCGCCTGAACTCTCCGTAGACCCCGCCACCAGCCACAAGCAGGGTGGCGGGGTGCTTTATTTCTATAAGGCCGCGTGCTGCCGTGCCACTAGCCAACAATCAGGCAAGATTGCACTAATACCGCCAACCTGTGCCAATACTTTAAGTGATTTTGTTGAGATAAGACGAAGTAATTTGATATGGTCAGCCGTCAGCTCACCGGTCGAGACTGGGCGTAAGCCAGTCTCACTCACATCGTAGCGATAAGCTTCATCTGGACGCAGTGCATTACCATCAATATCATGCGTCAAGCTTAGCTCATGACCAAGCAGCGCAGCGTGATGCAAATAAAACCATGTTTCAATCAGCTGCCGCTCAATCGTCATATTATCAAGCGCCATCAGCACCTCTAGAAGTACGTCGTACCATTCGGGCTCATTTACCATCTCGCTCGCCCGACTCACCTGCTTGATCGCCTCGTAACCAAACTGCATACGATCATAATCTTCCAAGATGTGCCTATAAAAATGGATGAGTCGCGCCGAAGTTAGAATGCCCAGATCGCCCTTCCCCTCTCCAATCACAACATCACTTACCGCAAAAAGTTCAATTCCACCGGCAAGACGGGATTTTTCCTTGCGGACACCGCGCGCCATCACATTATACCGACCCTGTGGAGTCAGTAGATGTAAAATTCTGTCGCCCTCACCATAATTTGTCCGTCTCAGTACAATAGCGCGAGTGCGCACACTTTTCATAATGTCACACTCCGCACCGCTGCCACCAGATCGTCCGGCTGCATTGTCGCTTTATCCAAAATCCGACGCACACCGTAACTTTCCAGCTCCTCAAGCTGCAAGTCAGCAGCCATATTCGTACAAAGGACAATCGGTATCATTGCAGTATCAGTGTATGACTGGAGTTCATGAAGCAAGGTGAATGCCGTGGCTCCTGTAAGCAGCACATCGAGAATAATCGCTGCCGGCTTGACTTCGTCAATCAAATCAATTGCCGCAAGCGCATGTGGTGCATGGTGCACTTCGTAGTCTTGTAGCGTACGGCCAAATTGCTCGGCAAGCCACATATCATCCTCTACGAGTACGATGGGCAGCTTTTTACTCATAATAGCCGCAACTGTTTCGACGCTTGCATGTCGACATAAAATGATGCGCCGTCACGATGACGTGTTGCGCCGATAGTGCCATTCATAACATCTGCGAATTGACCAGCAATATAGAGGCCGAGACCACTGCTTTGCGGCCGAGCATGGACGGGCTGCGGGGTCTTTAGTTTTGTAGCCAATGTTCGCCATGTATCACTTGGCAATGCTGGGCCGTAGTCACGCACGCCAACACGGACAGTATCGCCATTCACTACCTGCGTACTTAGCTCAACGACGCCGTTATCGCCGCCATAATGAAGAGCGTTATCACTAAAATTCATAATAATTCGCCGAAGCAGATCACGGTTGGCTACCATCAGCGGCGGCCGACGCCGGTTGGCTACACGAATGATACGTCCATGCGCAGCAAAAAGTGGTGTCAGCTCATGAACAATATCCTCGCAGAGTTGCTGAGGATTGATCGGCTCAAGCTCAAACATCGCGCCTTCAAGCCGAGCAGCACGCGTCAAGTCACTCGTAAGTCGAAGTGCTCGCTCGCTCGTCAGCGTTACTTGTCGCAACATACGCAGCTGCTCGGTTTGAGATATGTCACCCTGTTCAATCGAGAGCGACAGCTGGCGAATCAATGCCAGTGGTGCTTTTAGTTCGTGAGCAGCCGTAGCTAGCGAAGAAGAGTCACGAAGCTGTGACTCTTGCCTCTTCTTATGCTCGCCTGACCCGCTACTCATACTACATCTAGTGTAGCACGAGAGCCGAGCCTACTGATTGAACTTAATTGTTTTGATTAGCGTATCAAACGCTGGCTTAAATGTGTCAGCGTCAGTTCGTAGCGTCACGGTTTTATCACGAATCTTGTATATTACCGCTGCGCCGCGCACATCCTTGCTGAAGTTGCCGTCAAGACGAGTACCGTTCACTCCGTTGGCCGAGATGGCGCTTGAGCGTAAGTCGCCCTTCTTCACGAGTGTATCGTAAGTCGCAAGCGCCGAATCATACTCTCGGTCTTCAATCGTCACACGCAGCGCATAATGAGCTTGAGGACTCACCGGCGGCACGACGCCAGGGTTAAGGTACGCCTCATACGTTCCGCCGGTTGCAGCATCTTTAGCAACGTACACGCTCCACTGCTTCGAATAATCAAATGTAAGGCGTCCGTAGTCATCCGGGCCGGTAAACTGGCGGTATGGCAGTTGGTCACGAGCTGTGAATTTCTTCTCATCCTCATCACCCTGCTCCTTCTTCGCCGTGGCAACAGCCGCATCAATCTTAGTGTCAACGTTTGTCTTCTGATCGGTATAGTTCATGTAGGCCCATATTGCTACAGAACCAGCCGCAATCACCAAGATAGTGAGACCAATCGTCGCAATAAGCAAGCCACTAACAGCACCGCGTTCGTGTATGTGAGTGTTTGAGTTCATGCCGTCATTATACTTATGCCTAGCGAGGTTGTAAAGGAGAGGCTTCGTAGAGATAGGCTACTTGATTACGTGCAACAGGATTCGCATCTGGCACAGAAAAGCCGTAACTCATAAAATAAATTGATTTTTGCAACCTAGTTGCCTCTTGAACAACTTTAGTGTACATTTTTCGAATATCCCGAGACTCCCCGAACGTATATACAATCGTCACATCCCTCGGCAGCTGTACGAGCCAGAAATCAGCCAGCCGGATCGTAATGAGCGGCGCATATGGGCGGGCCAATAGCCTGCTAATAACGACCAGTACCGGGTTAAGTTCATACCCGACCGCCCTAGCACCGCGCTGTGCGGCCTGGCGCAGCACTACCCCGTCACCACTACCAATATCGACCAGTACATCCTTCTTGGTGATTGGATAGAGTTCGTCAAATGCCCGTTCTAGATCGCGCTTCCTGGTTGGCACATACGGCGCCCCGCGAAATACGACAAGCCCGAACACCAGCACGATAGCCACGATAATCCAGGCAAAAATCACCTCTTACGACTCGCTATCAAACGATTTTTTGACAACTTCAATATCGTTGCGAAGTGTCATTAAGTCTTGCTCAATATCTTGCGCTAGCTTTTCTGCCTCCTTGAATTTATCAAGGGCCTGCTCAAGCACGAACTCATCGCTATCAAACCATGCCACAAGCTCGCTTAGCTCCGCTGTCTTTTGTTGAATAGATTTACTTTGCGTCATATGTCTCTACCTTTGCTTTCATTATAGCCGTCATTGTCTCAATCTCTATCACCTCGCCAATCGCCTGTTTGCCACGAAGCAGTGCGTAGCCACGCTGCAGCACCATTTGAGGATCAAGCTGCTGCAGGATAGTTCGCAGCGTACGTTGTCGCTCATCCTGCGCCTCCAGTCGCACCATCGTCGAGCGTAGTGCACCACCAAGCGCCTCCCTTAGCAATCTCGCTTGATTAGCAATCCCTTGCTCCACTTTCGGCAGCAGCGAACGAACCTGGTAGCGAACACTTCGAATAATCTCATTTCTGTCAGGCACTAGCAGCTGTGCCGCATTGCTCGGTGTTGCCGCCTGAACATCGGCTGCTAAATCAGCCAAACTGACGTCGGTCTCGTGACCCACTCCGACAAGCGTAGGAATACGACTGGCGGCAATTTCTCGCACAAGCAGCTCATCGTTAAAAGCCGCCAAATCATCTGCACTCCCGCCGCCGCGAATTATCACGACAACTTCAGGCAATATTTCTCGTTCATTAAAATACTTTAATGCTCGAATCATCTGATCGGGCGCATCCGCCCCCTGCACCTGCACGTGCGCTACGTCCACTTTCACACCACCCCATCGATCGCTTAATATCTTAATAAAATCAGCGTAGCCAGCCGCTCCCGTGCTACTAATCACTGCTATATGCTCCGGAATTCGCGGCAAAACACGCTTACGCTCGGGGGCGAATAAACCTTCTTTATCGAGCTTGGCTCTAAGAAGCTCAAAACTCTTCTTCAAACTCCCTTCGCCGCTCGGACGAATCGCCCGGACCGTTAGGCTAAACTTTCCCCACTGAGTCAATTTCGGTGAAGCAGTCACCACTACCTTCATGCCATCCTCAATTGGCACGCGCAGCTGAAAGAGCATCATAAAGCAACCGACGCTCGCTCCAGCATCTTTCAGATCGAAGAAAATAAATTTACCTTGATTTACCTTGAAGCTCGAAACCTCACCTTCAATATCAATACTCGGGTAGGCATACTCGAGCGTTTGATTTGTCAGCGCAATGAAGTCGCTGACACTAAGCTGGAGACTTGTCTTTTCCATACTTTAGTAGCGCATGTTGATAAAAAACATAACCTAGCACAATCGTACCAATCAGCATAATGACACGGGTCAACAAAATACCGGCAATTGCAACGCCCGACATAACACCGGCAACCGCCAAAAACGCCACCATAATCGCTTCGTACGCGCCAGCTCCGCCAGGGGTGACAACAAAGAATCCCGCCATCGACGCCAAGCCATATGCAATCAAAATAGGTGCCGGATTGACGATCGTACCAAGCGCCCAGAACGTAATGAAGAAGAGCGCCGCATCCGCAAGATTAAATACGAGGCCCCACAAAAATGGTTTTACGAGGATCTTTTTTTCACGTCGCAGCTCTAGAAAGTCACGATGTAAATCACCAAAGAATGCGGCCAAGAGATCTTTTTTCAGTACCGATCTCACATGCCCAAATGTCACCTTCGCTACGATTTGGTTCACAAACTTTACAAGCCACTCAGAAAACGCATCAAGTCGCTTCTGGCTACTGAGAAGAAAAATACCAGCGATAACCGTAAGTACCATCATCATGACCAAACCGGCACTCACAAGAATAATCCAACGATTCACATTACCATCGATCGTCACCATCAGCACCGCAATGACCAAGAGTGTTACGAACGATGCGAATCCCATAGCATAGCGCACCACCTGTGCCATTGTTGCTCGCCCCGGGCTTACGCCATAATGGCCGAGGCGCCATCCCATATAAGAAATGCCGCTCACGCCACCGCTTGGCAGTACGTGATTCACAAAGTTCATCTCAAGCGCCATGCGCGTCAGTTCAAAACGAGACACTTTATTAATCGATTTCTTTGCTCGCAGATATTCGAAAATCATCTCACCAGCTGCGTAATAAACAAGTATCTGACCAGGGATAAGTAGTAATAAAATCCAAATGTTAACGTTGGCGAGCAGTTGCCACGCGTGAGCTATTTCGTGACGCGCAAAGTAGATGATTACCGCAAGTAATATTAGCGTCGCGACACTCAACCACGTTCGAAATGACATAATTGTATTATACACACTCAGCATAAACGCGTATACTAGTACTTTCGTACCGTGTAACACTTCGTCGCCTCGGAAATGACTACAAGTAGTCATTTCACTCGGCTCCTAGTGTTATACTAGGGATATATGTATATCGCACTCCTTGGCAGACAACCGGCGCTCGGCATGGCCGAACTTGAACGACGTTACGGCGAAGACGCTACGTCTTGGTTCTCTGACGTATCGGCAAAAATTAACACAGAGGATGAACTTTCTATCGAGAAATTAGGCGGCGTGCAAAAAGCTGGCCAAGTTGTTATCGAGCTTCCCGGCGGCGACTGGCGACGTGTCAGCATGAAAATCGTCCAGGCCTACACTCATGCTTGGTCCGGCTTTGACGGCAAAATTACACTTGGTATCAGCGCCTATGGCTTCGATGTCTCCCCTCGCGAGATTCAGCAAACCGGCATCATCCTTAAGCAGAAGCTGAAAAAAGTAAACGTCAGCCTCCGTATGATCCCGAATAATGACACCGCTCTCAATACCGCCACGTCGCACCACAACAAACTTGGTCTCTCAAACAATAAAGTAGAGCTCCTCGTTGTCCGTGCTCGCAATGGTCGCGTCATCGTTGCCGAAAGCACAGGGGCACAAAATATCACCGCCTACACCAAGCGCGACCAAGAACGTCCAAAGCGTGACGCCTTTGTCGGCATGCTCCCGCCAAAACTGGCCCAAATCATGATCAACCTGGCAAATCCTGCGCCCGAAGCGCGGATTCTTGATCCCTTCTGCGGCACGGGTGTTGTTTTACAAGAAGCTGCGCTGCTCGGCCATCCTGTATACGGTACCGATCTGTCTGAAAAAATGATTCGCTACAGCAAAGAAAATCTTGACTGGCTCAAAGAAACACACCGCATTGGCTTTGAGTATGACCTCCATGAAGGCGACGCTATGGACACCTCATGGCAAGGCCCAATTGGCGCCGTTGTTGGCGAAACGTACCTCGGCCAGCCATTTAGCGCCCCGCCATCTCCAGCGAAGCTCGATCAAGTCCGTGGCAACTGCAACAATATCATTAGCGCATTCCTGAAGAATCTCGCTTCACAAATTCCAGCCGACACACCGGTCTCAATTGCCATTCCCGCCTGGAAGCGGATCGATGGCGGCTTTGTTCACCTGCCTCTCATTAATCAGCTCGATCAGCTCGGTTTCGAACGTCATAGTTTCAAAAACATCAAAGACCAAGAGCTTCTTTATTTCCGCGAAGATCAAGTCGTTGCTCGCGAACTTCTAGTGCTTGTTAAGAAATAATCCTTTCCTTGCCAGGAAACGAGCCTCCTTTCTTTTGTGCCGACAAAAGAAACAAAAGCTCCTGGGGTAATCGTAAAACACGATGATCGGGTGAACCAGGCCTCATTGGCGCCTGCGTAACTCATTCCGTTCAAACATACTCGTCGCGTCAAGAAGCCCGGCTCACCCTCTCTCGGTTTTCCTCAGAACCCCAGACCCCACCCTGCCGTACTGGCGTCGAGCCGCTCGGTGCCTACAACGAATGAACATCTGCAGCCCAAGCTCGATAAGACGCCGGGGCTCTTATTCGAGCCTGGCGCGAAGCCGTTCATGAGCAGTAGGTAACGCAGCGGTGAACATAAAAGAAAGCCATGCCCTACCCCTTGACGAACCGCCCCATTTTCGGTACAATTGAACAGATTGATTTATAAAAAACTTAAGGAGTTTGTTTTATGTCACACGTTAAAGCAGGTGGTTCAAGTAAAAACATCCACAATAACGCCGGTCAGCGCCTTGGCGTAAAGCGCTTCGGTGGTCAAAAAGTTCGCACTGGCGAAGTTCTCGTACGTCAAACTGGTAGCACTAAAGTTGCCGGCCCTGGTACTTTCATGAGCAAGAATTTCACTATTCACGCTGCAGTTGACGGTGTCGTTGAATTTGCGAAAATTCGCAAGCAAACATTCACTGGTAAAACCAACCCACGCACACAAGTAAGCGTAAAATAATTTTACCTTACAATAAAATACCCACCATCTCGGTGGGTATTTTTAATTCATTACTTCATCCAATCCGGCATTACAATCATGCCGTTCTCATCAACACCGCTTGCGTATGCACGCTTGGCGTCAAGGCGGGCTTTATATACGGCCTTTTCACCAGGCCTAAAGTACTCCCATATATTCTCGCCACCCCGAACACGACGTTCAAGTGACTCCTGAAGCGTACCATGATAATTTTGAGCGGGATCAACAATATACACGTCACCCGTATCATTCGATGTAAAACGCATCCACTCATGAGCCCCGCCGGCACCCGTAAGCTTCTCGTTTACTTCAGCCGTCGGTACTCCGTTAAACAGACCAGCACGACACACCTCCTTGCCCAACCATGCGGCCGCAAGCGCCATGTGCCGGCAAATACCCTTGCCCTCTTCAAGATATAGGCTAAGCTCAACTTTACGCACCTTCTTGCCCTCATCACTCATCTTCTTTGCGATGCCGTCAACGTACTCGCCATCGTAGGTCATCATCCCCGAAACGGTGCGTAGGATCGC
>CAMLGO010000012.1 GCA_946479665.1 uncultured Candidatus Saccharibacteria bacterium | reverse complement strand
CCGTCCATCGAGCCAAAGTTACCCTGCCACTGAATGAGCGGATAGCGCAGTGACCACGGTTGCGCCAGTCGGACCATTGAATTATAGATCGCCGAGTCACCATGTGGGTGATACTTACCCATGACATCACCAACGATACGAGCACTTTTTACAAACTTTGCCGTACTTCGATTACCATTTTGATTCATCGAGTACAAAATACGTCGGTGCACGGGCTTCAACCCGTCGCGTACGTCCGGGAGTGCTCGGTCAATGATCACACTCATAGAATAGCGAAGGAAGCTATCTTCCATAACATCTTCAAGACTGCGGTGCTCAACACCTGTTGTGTTCACAACATCGTTGTTATTAATTTCATTATCTTCAATTGGTGTGGTTATTTTTTCATCATCCATAATTTATACATCCAACTCCTCTAGGTCAACATCTTTGGCGCGCGTTTGAATAAACGCCTTACGCAATGGTACTTCATCACCCATCAACTTCGTAAAGACTGCATCGGCTCGCTCAGCATCTTCCACTCGCACCTGAATCAGAACACGATTCTCGGGGCTCATCGTTGTCTCCCATAGCTGCTCGGCATCCATCTCACCAAGACCCTTAAAGCGCGAAATAGTAACACCAGCCTGCTTCATCTGATCGTCATTCGAATCAACAGCAATACCTCGCGTCTTTCGGTCGGCAATAATCGCACCTAGTGCTTCATTAAGTGTCGACTCGTCGTACACGTACTGCTTCTTTTGTCCGCGGTTGATACTGTAAAGCGGTGGCTTCGCAAGATAAATATACCCACCTTCGACAACCTCTCTCATGTAGCGGAAGAAGAATGTCAACAATAGTGTCGCAATGTGACTACCGTCCACATCGGCATCGGTCATGATGATAATCTTGTGATAACGCAGGCCATTGATATCGAAGGCATCGCCAATACCAACACCAAATGCCTGAATCATCGCTACAATTTCTTTGTTGGCAAACATCTTATCGAGGCGAGCGCGTTCAGTGTTGAGAACTTTACCACGAAGTGGCAAAATCGCCTGCGTGCGATTGTCGCGGCCTTCTTTAGCCGACCCAGCAGCGGAGTTACCCTCAACGATGTAAATCTCACTATCATCTGGGCTTTTGCTCGAGCAGTCCCATAGTTTACCTGGCAGTCCCATACCGTCGAGTGCGCCCTTACGAAGTACGTTGTCGCGCGCTGCACGAGCCGCCTTGCGGGCACGAGCTGCAAGAAGTGCTTTACCGACGATCTTCTTAGCGACATCAGGATTTTCCTCGAGATAATAGCTAAAGTACTCGTTCATCACCTGCTCGACATACCGACGCACCTCTGGATTACCAAGCTTATTCTTAGTCTGGCCTTCGAATTGAGGATCTGGAAGCTTTACGAGGATAATTGCCGTTAAACCTTCACGAATATCCTCACCACTAAGGTTATCTTCTTTTTCCTTAAGTAGGCTATTCTTGCGTGCGTAATCATTAATGACACGTGTCATAGCCGCGCGGAACCCGATCAAGTGCGTGCCGCCATCCGGCGTCAGCACGTTGTTAGCGAATGGTTTGACCGTCTCAACGTACGTGTCGTTATATTGGACCGCCACTTCAACCATCGAGTCTTCAACTTGACGCTCAACATAAAAGACGTTTTCGCTCATGACCTCTTTGCCGATATTGAGGTGTTTCACGTAACTTTGAATCCCGCCCTCAAAGTAAAACGCCTGGCGCTCGCCTGATCGCTCATCAACCACCCCGACGTAAATACCCTTTGTAAGATACGCCTGGTGACGAATATAGCTAACAACCCACTTGTAGTCGAACTCAACGGTTTCCTTAAAGATCGTTGGGTCTGGATAGAACGTAATCGTTGTCCCATTCGGACGGTCTGTTGCACCGCGTTTTTTAAACGGCACTTTTGTTGCACCACGCTCAAACTCGATACTATAAAGCTGACCATTTTGTACCACCTCGGCAATCATGCGCGTCGACAGCGCGTTTACTACGCTCGAGCCAACACCGTGAAGACCAGACGATACTTTATAACCGCCACCGCCAAACTTACCACCAGCATGCAGGACCGTCAGTACTGTTTCAAGTGTCGAAAGACCCGTCTTCGGATGCTTATCGACAGGAATACCACGACCATCATCGCTAATGCGCATACCGCCATCTGCCAAGATCGTTACATCAACACGCGTGGCGAAGCCAGCAATCGCCTCATCGATAGAGTTATCGGCAATTTCTTTAATAAGATGGTGTACGCCATCGTAGCCAGTGCTACCAATGTACATACCCGGACGCTTACGAACCGGCTCTAGCCCCTCTAGTACCTGAATCTGTGACCCATCATATGAGCCGTCGTTTGTTTGTTTAGCCATCATTCCCTCACTATTACAGACTTTTCAGCTATTTACATTTCCTCTATTATACCGAACAATTGTTGTTCACTCAAGCTATTGTGTGAACATATTTCTTATGCTAATCTAGAGGTCAAGAGATCAAATAAAAAGAAAAAGGCAAAAATATGTTTAGGAAGTTTGTATCGAATCTTTCCTTCAGCCCTGCACTCGTTGGCCAATTGGGATTCTACGCAAAACGACTGCGCAAAGAAGAGGCAACGCGACGCATTGGACTTATATTTACGGTACTTGCGCTTATCGTACAGTCTTTTGCCGTTTTTTCACCACCAGAATCAGCTAATGCGGCCAACCCCGATGCTGTCGTCTACAATAGAATGGCCGACAAGCAAGAACTTCTGCGAATTTATGATCGCAATAATGATGGCGCAGGTCGCACCGACATGCAGCAGATCTACTCACGTGTCGGTATCACTCGACAAGATATCGTCAATGCTCAAGAGGGCTTCTTCAATACTAATGATTTTGGCGGCAAGCTACAGTTCGTAGGTCGCACGGATACTGGTGCCCAAGGCCGATATCCACTTAATGTGGCCGGCTCAAGTACGAGTGTTTTTAGTGGACGATGGCTGGATCAGCCAATGACTCTCAAGGCTGTTATAGGAAAGCGTGCCGTTGATGGCGGGTGGTTTGCGATTGTTCTTTTTTGCGGCAACCCTATCTATCTCACCCTGCCTCCACCGCCTCCGGTGCCAGTCGCAAGTTGTAGTGGCCTTGCTATTACGCCGATAAGCCGCACCTCGTTCCGCCTCACTGGAACATCATCTGTCAGCGGTGGCGCGGCAGTTGGCGGTTACCGCTATATCATCAAAGACAGCAGGGGCGCAGAAGTCTACAACCAACTGACGCCAAGTACTAGCGCAAGCGCTTCGACTACGGCAAACCTACCTAAAGATGGTTCGTATACTGCATCTCTCATTGTAGCAACAAGCACCGGTGACAAAACCGGCCCAAGTTGCCAGAAGCCATTTACAGTCAGCCCAGAACCCCGCTGCGCACTCAATCCGGAACTCGTCGTAAGTGACGCTGGCTGTAAGCCGTGCGAAGACGACAAAACAATCTGGTATAAGGACAAAAACTGTGTTCCGAAGTTTGAGATCACCAAGTCCGTTCGTAATATCACTCAGGGAGTGGCCAATGCTAATGGGACAACGGCAAAGTCAAGCGATCTCCTCGAATATACATTAACCGTTAAGAACGTCGGCAAGGACAAAGGCGACTATACCGTTACAGATTCATTGACTGACGTCCTGGAGTATGCGGATGTCGTCGATCTTGGCGGGGGGTCACTTGTTAAGCCCGCCGGCAATGAGAACACCACCGCAACATCAATTACTTGGCCGGTTGCAGCCGTTAAGCCTGGTGCAACGCTTACAAAAACTGTTAATGTGAAGGTAAAAGCAGCCATCCCTACTATCGCGACCCATCAAACGGCCCGTGGCTCATATGATTGTAAGATGTCAAATGTCTTCGGCAACACTCTCGACGTATCTGTTATCTGCCCGCCAGAGAAAACTATCGAGCAGGTCGTTACGCAACTTCCTCACACTGGCGCATCTGAAAATATGATTTTCGCAGGTATCGTTCTCGCTGTTGTTACGTACTTCTACGCACGAGCACGACAGGTTAAAAAAGAAGTCCGACTTATCCGTCGCGATCTCAACGCCGGAACAATCTAATAAACTAACGAGGTGGGAATATGAGTACTGATCCAGAAAAACTAATTATCGGTCCAGAACAAGGCGTTGAAGTTGGCGAGTCAGCCCGCGAACAGGCCGAAAAACTCCACGCTAAACATGAGCGTCTTGGTGAACTCGCACCAGAGGATGGCGAAAAAAGCGCCGAACGAGCACGCGTCGAAGCACTCGAGACTGCTATCAGCGTTGAAGCCGGCGGTGCCGAGAAGAAGCGTGGCGGCGAGCCATCCCCTGCCACACGGCGTGGACCAATCAGCAAGAAGGAGCGTGACGCAAGCTACAGCCGAACGATGAAAAAAGTTCAAAGCGAGCTCTCTGGACCAAGCCGAACATTCAGCAAGATCATTCACAACAAGGCTGTCGAAAAAGCCAGCGATACACTTGGCGCCACGGTCGCACGCCCAAATGCGATCGCGGCTGGCGCAATCGCTGCTTTTCTTGCGACACTTGCTACCTACTACGTTGCTAAGGACATGGGCTATCAGCTGTCCGGCTTTGAAACAATCGGCGCCTTCGCAGCCGGCTGGGTAGTCGGCCTCCTGTTTGATTACTTCAGGGTCATGATCACTGGCAAGCGATCATAAAATTACTATCTATATAAAAAGCTTCGCTAATATTAGCGAAGCTTTTTATATGTGCATATGTTAGTCCAGGACCTATCGAAGCTTAATTGAGATCTCATCTTGATGAGAAGCATGATCGCCTCGAAGATGCAGCTTATCTGGATGGGCTATGGGCTCCGAGACTGGCGGAGTCGCCACTGATGGTTCAGTAGGCACAGAAGGCCTCGTAGGCGGACGTACGATGTCTTTATTGGCAGGTTGGCCGCTTGCACCAAATGATGATGAGGACGCCGACACAGGAGGACGAGGCGCCCTCTGAGAGGAAGCCTGAGCCGGCTGAGCCATCGAGGTACCACTTCCCATCTGTTGACGTTTTGCAAGCCAGTCATCCAAGAATGATGATCCCGTCGCACTTGGTTTTGGAGCACCACCTGCCATGCGCTGCTGCTGCGCTCTCTTCATCGCCTCCATTTTTGCGCGCTTGGCTGCATCACCTGCACCAAGTCGTGCAAAAATTTCCTTCTCGACCTGCGCACGAGGTCGTCCATACTTGGCCGCAGATAGTCGCTTCAAGGCATCGCGCAACTGCGGATTTGACTTCCCCATTGGCGGAATGAGTGACATACTAAACGGCGCCGATGGTACGTTGTTGATCATAACAGAAGCAACAGTCTGAAAGTTTGGCAGCTTCGTAAGATCTTCGGCATCAAATGTTGGTGCAAATTTCTTTTGCAAGATCTCAGCATCAGTAATACCGATACGCCCACTAATAACCGTTCCGACGTTACCAATAATAGCCTCACGAATCTTGTCGGTTAGCTGTGTCATAAACTGATTGGCAAGCACGAGGTTCAGCTTATACTTTCGAGCCTCTGAAAGAATAGATTCAAAGCTATCTGTCGCAAAGTTCTGGAACTCGTCAACATACAGACAGAAATCTTCACGCTGGTCGGCCGGCATATCGGCGCGTCCCATGGCCGCTGCCTGGAACTTCATCACAAATATCATGCCAAGAAGCTGAGAGTTTAGTTCACCGGTCCGACCTTTTGAAAGGTTAACAAGAAGGATTTTCTTATTATCCATGATCTCGCGCAGGTTAAAGCCACTCTTTGTCTGGCCAATGATATTGCGCATCATCTCGTTTGAAAGGAACGCGCCAAACTTACTGACAAACCAACCAAGCACCTCAGACTTATTCGCTTCACTCGTCTGAGCCATCTCCTTGTTCCAAAAGTCGAGCACTGTGCGATCGGTAATATACTTCATTTTTTCATCCGTAAATGATTGGTCATTAAATACCTGTGGCACATCAATGAACGTCGAGCCATTTGGATCGCTCATGATCGTAAGAGCTGCGTTACGGAACCAGTGTTCGTAACGTGGACCAATAATACCAGTATGGCCTGGGTCATATAAACGATACAACATTGCGATCGTTTCTTGAATCAAGAAGTCACGCTGATCTTGGTTCTCAAACTCGAACAAATTAAGGCCAATCGGATTGTCCATATCACCAGGACTAAAGTAGATGACATCCTCGACGCGCTCCTTTGGCACCATGCCGAGCAGCTCTTCGGCCGAATCACCGTGCGGATCAATGAAGGCGAAGCCACGGCCATCCATCATATCTTGGTACGCCAGATTCTCGAGACTCACCGACTTACCAGTACCAGTTTGACCAATCATATAGGTATGTCGACGACGATCACCTGTACTCAAGCGAATCTGCTTCTTCGTACCCCTAAATTCATTGTAGCCAAGCAGCACCCCCTCTTCCGTGACATGTGTCGGACCATCAACCTGTTTTGCCATTTGGCGCTGCACTTGAGATGTCGGAATGCTACTTTGATCAGGAAGATGAAAGACCGTTGCCAGCTCAACACTGTTCAAAATATTTTGCGTGACTGTTTGAGGGAAAAAGCGAAAAACATACGCTGTCACCAGCTCCTCAATGTTCTTCGAAAGACTAAATTTAAAGCCATTATTGGTCGAGGAGTCAAATAGTGAAAAGGCGGCCACGACATTCTTAAGTAGCGCCTGAGAACGGGTGGCTGTGTTTGATGATACAACAACACGAATCAATACTTCATAACCTGGATAGCGAGTTTTTTCCTCAATAGATTCAACGAGTGACTGCTCAAGCGAGGTCAGTTGCCTGTCCTCCGGCTTCACATCACCAGCTTCTGGCGGTTTCCACAGAGCCTCCATAAGATCCTTTGGAGCCAACAACCCGCCAATGCTTGGCTTTTTGACACCCTTATCTTTTTTAATACGCCCCGCTGCTTCAATTGAGCGCTTCGTCCAGCCTTCTTGCGCTGGGCGCAACATCAATTGAACCGCAACGCCATCGTCGCGACCTGCAGCCGAGAGTGCATTAAGTAGGGCTCGGGCAGCATCGCGCTTCGTCTCCTGATAGGTTGCGATCGGGTAGACAAAATCTTTTTTGAGCGTAAACTCACCGCCGATCGTGCCACTCATCTTTCCAACCTGGCTAAAGATATTATGCTCAGCCACTTCCTCTAGCCTTGCCGATGGATAGGCAGCGGCAATCGCTTGGCGAACAACATCTTCTAGCACCGACGGCACAACAGTATAGTAATGCACTAGCCCCTTGTGCGACAGAATTTCAAAAGAAAGATGACGTTGCCCGTATATCCGACTCTTAAATCCTTTCGTTGCAGTGCTAGCGATAATGTTATACATCACCTGACCTTGAGAAAGAATTTCCTCGGTGAGATCACGCTCATCACGACCACCCGCCTGTAAGTCATCACTCGATGGTGGCAAATGAATCATAAGCGGAATCATCTTTAAGCCACGTTCGTAATTCTTTGCCTCGCGAAGCGTCTTGCGGTACTGAGAAAAAATAAACGACCCCGCCACTAGCCCAAGTGTCAGTATGATAAATGTCGTGATCAAGAAGCCTATCATAAACTAGTAGCTCCCTCCGCCTAATCGGCCGAGCCGAGCTCCTTCCCATAGCGCTTACGCAGATAATCCGCCTGCAGTCGCGTCACCGCCGCCTCTCGTGCGTAAGGATCATCTTTTGTCTCAAGAATAATTTTCTTAGCCTTGTCCACCCATTCCTTCTCAATCAGATCTTCATCCGCCGCAAGTAACGGCGTGTCATCGTGAACAACAGCCACATCGTCGACCGGGTCCTGAGGAATGATAGTGGGTAGTACTGGAGTCGGTAGTACTGGAGTTCCGTCTGCTTGACGCGCGGCAGACTCAGCCGCTACTTCCTGCCGCTCAGCTCCACTTTCAATGCCGATTTCAGGCGTGTACGGCAGTGGTGCACGCTCAACCGCCTGCCCTGTTGGTATGGGCGCTTGCTCAAAGCGAGACTGCGGAGCTTGAGATCCAGATTCCATATCTGTAATTATAGCATAAACACAACAAACAAATAGCGCCGTTTACGACATTCTTCGACTAATATAGATGACGCCGATCGCGACAAAAAAACCAACTAACAAAATGTCATAAATGTTGATACCGCTCACCGACTGCATGCCGATAAGCATTACTGGCGCAAGAGCAATAATAGATGCAAAATAGTACGACTGCTTTAGACTAATCGCGCGAAACGGCCGCTTCACTGTCATGGAAGCCGAGAACTTTGCTATGAGCCTACTACCCCCATGAATCGCAAATGTCACACTAGCGAGCGCAACAACGTACATAAGAAAAAAAATAATCAATACACCAAGCGGGCCGGCTTGGTTGGGTGTTGTCTGATTGAGCAAAAATACCAGCGTCACCGCTGCTATAACTGATCCAACCGACAATATCTTCCCTAACATATTCCTCACTATACCACTATATAAACAAGAACAAGAGAGCCCGAGTGGAAGACATATATACTTCAGTTGCGACATCCGCCGCTGGATAAAATAGGGCGCGTGCTTCTAAAATAGTCATCCACTCAAGGGCAACTGACCGCTCAGGGATAACCCTGGGCATATGTCACTTTCGGTACGTTCCACGATACGCTTAGTAGTCACGGCATTATCTTTAGATAACATTGGTTTTACTAAGCGCATCGGTACTACTACCGAGCGCTCAACTCCTCACTCAAAATGAGTTTGGCGGAGCATCGGCAACGCCACTAGAGATATACAAAGGTGCGTGGCTCACATAAAGCAAGTCATAGTGATTCATAAATGAACCAATGGTATATACAGTGTCATCGCCGAGTTTACGCCAAATCGCAAGGACGTATCAGCTGATTACTTGTTTAAATTGTTAAGGTGTTTTTTGCTTTTTGTTTTTATAAAAGCTTGTGTTGATTTAAGCATAAGAAATGTTATAGGTCAATACTATTTGATGTGTAATATGCATATCATTTTTACAACGATCTATTTTCATCTGTAAAATATCAATAAACACTTTTTATCATAGTTGTATTTATATCTACGATAGTTCTTAGGGTATATCGATTGTAGATATGAGGCACATAGGTTCTTATACAAACCCATTCGATAGCCAGTCAAAAAGACCCAAGAACCGCAGTGATGCAGCCAGTGCATAGCTTCTCACTATTAGGCTCGTCCCTAAATACATCAGGTGCATCATATACGCTCAGGCCGACCAGCATCGCCAACTAATACGTTCACGGCAATTATTCTTAAGCCGATACATGCAACATGTCATTATGAATGCGATATACAAAAAGTTACTTACAACACATGCCACCCGCTCCCTCCGCATTGTCGTAGACATGCCATTCACGTAAAACATGCATATCAGGCTATAGAGACCCCAAGCCAACTAAGGCCGCCTGAATGCAATATACTCCATGTCAATTTTAGTATTATATACAAGCGGCATTCTTTCTATATTCAGTGAACTTCTAACCTAAATCAATGATACTATCCACCGCCAAGACGACTTTCAGGAAATTTTACACAGGCTAGCGTGAAGTACCTACGAATGCTCCTATATATAGGGTATTTTTGCGTGGTATTTTTTACCGAAAGATTTTTTATAAAAGTCATTGACACAAGCGCTTTCCCGTCATATTATAGGGGTAGCTTCTGAATAAATAAATTATACAGAGGCCAAAAATAAACAAGAACTCAAAAACTCCACGAAACAACCACTACTCGCAGGTGGTTGTTTTATTTTTGCTCCTTACAAATCAAAATATATGCACTGATCCACATTAAAACCCCACCTGAACCAGGTGGGGTTTATTAATCATCTTGGTGGAGCTGCCGGGCACTGCCCCCGGGTCCGAAAGGTAACTGATTATTCGTCTACAAGTTTAGTCTATATTGGTTGTTAACGACTCCTGAAGCTAAAATATAAACAAAAAATACTTCATTCGTCGCGCAATAAAATGTCCCTACCTACCGTTGCTGCCCGGCAAGCACGTAAGCGACATGAGTATAACACCATCCCCTACTATGTCGCCTGTAGAAAATGATGGCTGAGCGTATTAGGCTACAACTGGTGCAAGAGTTTGTGGCATCAAAGATGCAACAAAAGCTTTTGCTTTTGCAGTAAATGTTGCAATTAAAAAATATACGTTACGCGTATGATCGACTTGCAAAATAATCTGTTAAATTCCTTCCGTCGAAAGCTAAAATCAGCCCCAATAGATATACACAGTATAGCATTATTTACAGAGGCCAACAAGTATGTTTTACTGAAGATACTACTTATGGTTGCTAAGGTTTTCACGGTTGCCCCAGTTGGATTTAACGGTCACCTCATCGAGGTTGAAAGCGACGCCACCAGAGGCCTTCCCTCTTTACAAATAGTTGGATTGGGCAATAAATCAATTGACGAGGCAAAAGAACGCGTCAGAAGTGCAATCGCCAATTCGCTCCTCGAGTACCCCGCCAAGCGAATTACTATTAATCTTGCACCAGCCGAGCTTCCAAAGGATGGCACTCACTACGACCTACCGATTGCACTCGCCATCTTGACCATCAGCGGCCAACTCCGCCAAGGTGAACTGACAGGTGCCGCATTTGCTGGCGAACTTGCCCTAGACGGGCAGCTTCGTGCCATTAAAGGCGCAATTACGATGGCCGAAACCGCCAAAGAAGCAGGCTTGACACATCTTTATCTCCCTGCTGCCAATGTGGCTCAAGCACAACTGGTCGAAGGTATTACCGTTATTGGTGTTGATTCATTAAAGTCACTCTACCTCCATCTGAAGCAAGAAGTTAAGATTACTCCCGAGCTTATCAAAACAGCCCCTAGGCAGACAGCCAAAGTTGGACCAACCCTGGATGATATTCAAGGTCAAGAACAAGCAAAACGGGCATTAATGATCGCTGCTGCGGGTCGACATAACCTACTTTTAGCCGGACCACCAGGAGCAGGAAAGACGATGTTGGCACGCGCTATGACAAATCTCTTGCCCGATCTGTCTCCAGGCGAACAAATTGCAACCACAAAACTCCACAGTCTTGCCGGCGAAGCAATCGACTCAGCACTAATAACTCGGCCATTTCGCTCTCCACACCATACCGCGAGTCGAGTTGCATTGGTGGGCGGCGGGAATCGCCCCCAGCCTGGCGAAATAAGCCTTGCTCACCTCGGAGTGCTCTTCCTCGATGAAATACCGGAATACCCCAGGGCGGTTCTCGAATCGCTAAGACAGCCCCTGGAGGATAAGCGCATATCAATCAGCCGCGCCAATGGTCATATAACCTACCCCGCAGATTTTATGCTTATCGCGACCATGAACCCTTGTCCTTGCGGTTACTTTGGTGATGCAACAAAAGAATGTAGCTGCACCACTACACAAATACTCGCCTACCAAAAACGCTTGTCTGGCCCTCTTCTCGACCGAATCGACCTCACAGTTAACGTCTCCCGCGTAGCAAACGACGATTTATTAATCGAAAGATCGAAGACGAATAAACAACAAGATCGTGCTTATGCTATGATTAATTCGTCGTTAAAAATGCAACGTAACAGATACAGAGGTAGTGACAAATACAACGGAAACCTATCCAGCTCTGACGTCCGATCACTTCTTTCGCTAACATCCGACACAAAAAAGCTCCTTTCACTCGCTGCCGATAAGCTCAATCTCAGCGCCAGAAGTTATTTCAAAGTCATTAAAGTCGCCCGCACCATCGCCGATCTTGAAGGTTCGGATACTATCTCGCCACCCCATATTAGTGAAGCGCTGCAATATCGCCAAAACTCTTGAACTACCGACCACAATCTGTTAAAATACTTATCTGAGTAACGCTTTACAATTGCACACTCACATAAGGAGAGCAGAGATCAATAAATCAATTCGTATCAATGAGGCTATTCGTGCTAACGAGCTTCGTGTCATTGGGGCAGATGGAGAGCAATTAGGCATTCTATCTCGTGCTGATGCACTAAAAGTAGCCGAAGACGCTGGTCTTGATCTCGTTGAGATTTCGCCAAACGCCGCTCCGCCCGTTGCAAAAGTTGTCGACTGGGGTAAGTACCAGTACCAAAAGATGAAAGAGCAACAGAAAAATCGCAAGAGCAGTAAAGTCAGTGAGCTTAAGCAAATGCGATTCGGATTAAAAATCGGCTCTGGCGATCTAGAAATCAAGCTTCGCAAGATTCGTGGTTTCCTAGAGGCTGGTCACAAAGTTCGTATTCAAATCTTCTACCGTGGTCGCGAGATGGCCCACAAGGAACTTGGATACGTCATGATTGATAAAATCGTCGCTCTCTTAGAGGATGATGCAATTTTAGAGCAAAAGCCTCAGATGGCTGGTCGCAATCTGAGCATAGTAGTAAGGAGTAAATAATGCCAAAAATGAAGACCCACAAAGGCACGGCAAAGCGCATCAAGATTACCAGCACTGGTAAATTGACCCGCCGCCGCGCGTTCGGCGCTCACCTTCTTTCAAAGAAGAGCAAGAGTCGCAAGCGAGCAACCAACACCACTGCAACCATCACTGGAAGCATGGCGAAAAACGTTAAACGAGCTCTAGGAGTATAATATGCGAGTAAAACGAGGCGTCACCGCACGCGCTAAGCACAAAAAGATTCTTAAATTAGCGAAGGGCATGCAGCACAACCGCACCCGTAGCTACCGCCTTGCTAAGCAGGCTGTTATCCGTGCACTTCAGTACAGCTACCGCGACCGTCGCAACAAAAAGCGCGATCTTCGTGGTCTCTGGATTACACGTATCAATGCCGCTGCACGTGAACACGGCGTTACTTACGGTAAGTTTATTGCCGGACTTAAGGCTGCGAACATCGAGCTTGACCGCAAAGTTCTCTCTGAACTAGCTGTTAACGAGCCAAAAGCGTTTGAAACTATCGTAAAGAGCGTTAAAGCTTAACTCTTTTCACTCCTTACACTAAAAAACACCGCATTCGCGGTGTTTTTTAGTAGGCAGCCCATCGGTAAGCCGGGTTCTGTCGTGAACGATCATCTATCTAGCCGCATAGTTGCCTATACGGTCAAGCGGGTAGCGACCTACGGACGAGTCGCCCTTAACGTAGATCTCCTTGCAGCTGGCAGGGTTTACCTCTACACCGTGTCACCACGGCATACTGTGAGCTCTTACCTCACTCGTTTCATCTTTTCCCCGTAAGGGGTAGTTTGGTTTCTGTGGCACTTTCCCTAGGGTCACCCCCGGTCGCCGTTAGCGACTGCCATTACTCTGCGCTGCCCGGACTTTCCTCTTACGCAAGAAGCGCAAGCGATCGTCTAATGAACTGCCTATACACTATTATACCCTATCGGTCGTCCTCTCGCTCATCAAGCGTTCGGTTCACCATGCCATCCGCCAACTGGTTAAACTCACGGCGAACATGCGAGAAAGTCACCTTATCGAATTGCGTCATCAGCCCCCTGATACGTTCATTGATTGGCCACAGCTCACGATTCTTAATTTTGTAGATGCCATTCATCTGGTTTACTACCAGCATGCTGTCAATACGAAAGTCCACCCGCTTAATGCCTAAGGATAGTGCCTTTTCGAGTCCAATACGCACCCCCTGATACTCAGCCTGATTGTTAGTAGTAATTCCCAAGTACTCACCACCCTGGTCTATCACTTCCTGGTTTAAGTCCATGATCACGTAGCCTGCAGCCGATGGACCAGGGTTGCCACGCGAACCGCCATCCGAATAGATAACCACTCCACTCCGTGGATCCGCGCCTGCCGCCCCTCCATCTTGAACAAGACTATTGGCAGTATCGGTAATCTGCTTTTGGTGGATAATACCGAGCAATAGTTGCGAAAGGTCCGTCACGCTGTCTTGCCGGATAGCGGATACCTTCTGCCATACGTATTTGTCATAGTTTTGACCTAATGTTACCGAGTGACTGCCCGCAAGGGCCACCAAGTAAACGATCACTCCATACTGGATATCTCGCTCGTCATGATCCGTATACGTTACCGCATCGAACAATTGCGCCGTCTGAATATGCAGTCCAGCGTCATCGTGCAGATAACGCCTGAGAGCGTCCTCAGGCTGCTCTCCATAAGCTAAGCGTCCGCCAGGCAGTTCATATTGACCTAAAATAGTCCGGCGACCATTGGCACGACGCAACAAAAGCGTCTTCTCGTCATTTCGGATAATAGCGCGGACCGAAAGTCGCTGTTTCATAATGATCACTTTCTGTGTTTGTCGGTATTTTCTTTATTCTACCACGAAGCCAGACCCTACTGGTATGCCCGACTCATTTTTGGTAACAAAAATGTCCCAAGTATCACTGTCGACGCTTGACATTCCCCGCGATTATGCAAGGTGGGTGCTCTCAAATCATTTCCACGGAAATGAATCATTTGAACTCCCGATCAAATATGATATTCAGGAAAATCATATACGTCTAGGTGACTTTGGGACTCTTTTATTATAGCATCAACAGACTACATAACACCAAAGATACGGCCGAATAACTCGATGAAAAAGCCGATTGCCTGGCGCATAAATACCCCTATGAATGGGCTTGCAATGAGAACAATTGCGAAGATAACAATGATACCCATGCGCTCCAGCGCTTCCATGCCGCGGCGGACAAATTCCGGCGCCAAGGCATACAGTACACGAGAGCCATCGAGCGGCGGCAATGGAATCATATTAAAGACAA
>CAMLGO010000011.1 GCA_946479665.1 uncultured Candidatus Saccharibacteria bacterium | reverse complement strand
ACCACCGCGCGGCATACTGAATGGGTTATGTCCGAAATCAACCTTCTTGGCTTTGTCGTCCCATTCGTAAAATGGAAAATCAACAATCCACGCCAGAGCAACTTTGGTTGGATCTTTCAAATCGAAGTGGGTTGCAAATTCCGAACGAAGACGCCCAAGCACTTTATTCGCCACCTCGCGCCTATCGGCGCCAAAGAAGATAGCATCACCGTCGTTGGCCCCAAGCTTTGTCTGAATAGCCACAAGCTCATCGCTCGAGAGGAACTTAGCGATTGGAGATTTTACTTCACCGTTCTCGTACATGATGTATGCCAGTCCACCAGCACCTTCACTTTTAGCGATGTCGGTAAACTGATCGATTTGCTTGCGACTTAGCGATGCGCCGCCCGCAACTCGAATCGCCTTCACTACGCCGCCACTAGAGATTGTATTCGCGAAGACACCGAACCCGGTACGGGCGAGGGTTTCAGAAAGATCAATCAGCTCCATACCAAAGCGCAGGTCTGGTTTGTCTGAGCCGAAACGATCCATAGCTTCTTGGTACGGGATGCGCGGCACATCGTCACTTGCAAGTGTCTTGCCGGCAAAGCTAGTTACCAAGTCTTTAATAAGCGGCTCCATCATTGAGCGCACTTCTTCACCGTCTTCAACGAATGACATCTCAAGGTCGAGCTGATAAAAGTCGCCGTATAAACGATCAGCACGAGGATCTTCATCACGGAAACAGGTGGCAATTTGATAGTAACGTGATACGCCGCCGACCATTAGCAGCTGCTTGAACTGTTGCGGAGCTTGTGGCAAGGCATAGAATTTACCCGGGTGGACACGTGATGGCACGAGGAAGTCGCGTGCGCCCTCTGGGCTCGAGTTTGCCAAAATCGGCGTCGTTACTTCTGTAAATTCACGTTCTTCCATATAGTCACGCAAGATGCGATAGTAAGCGGAACGATTTTTCAGCATGTCCTGCATCTTCGAACGGCGCAAATCGAGGTAGCGATACTTGAGACGCAACTCTTCGCTGGCTTGCGGGGCGTCGCTATGGATCGGGATAGGTAGCGCTTCGGAACGGTTGAGGACGCGAAGCTCATCAGCTACGAGCTCAATACTACCGGTTGGAATGTTCGGGTTCTTCAATGATTCGTCACGTTCCTTTACAAGCCCTGTCACGGCAATGACGAATTCGTCACGCACCTGCTCGGCGAGTGCAAACGCCTCGGCCTTTTCTGGCTGGACAACTAGTTGGATGATGTCAGTATGGTCGCGCAGATCAATAAAGATAAGGCCACCGTGATCGCGGCGAGCGTGCACCCAGCCACTTACAGTAACGGTATCGCCGACCTTAGTGGCTAGTTCTCGGACAAGTGTTCGTGTCATAATAATGTTCCTTTTGGATTTAGATAGTGTCGATGGCTGGATGAGGGTCGATCACAAGAAGCTCGCCGAGCTAATTGCCGACCCGTTGATCATTATCAGTTACTACTTGCCATGTCATATATGGCCATTTTACCACTGTAAAGGCAATAGAGCTAGACGTTTTCGCCCCCCGGCGAATGATTGTTGCCCCGAGGGTTGCGAAGAGCCACTGCGCGCAGGTCGTCGTGAGCGTCGAATTCGTCGATAATCTTGCGCCCAAGTAACGCCTCAATGACATCCTCGAGACTGATCAAGCCAACCGTCTCGCGAAACTCATTCACAACGACAAACAGATGGTGATGCGTACGCAAAAAAGCCGACAACGCATGCTGCAGGCTTTGGTCTTCACGGATATAAAACACGCGCGGCAACATCGTTTTCTCAACCGTCTCAGAGCGTTTTGCCCCAATTGTCAGAAGATCCTGAATGTGCAGCATGCCCACTACATGATCGATATCCTTGTCGATAACCGGAAAACGACTGTGGCCCGTCTTATGAAGGTCGTCGAGTACGAGCGGGCCGAGTAGCTCCTTCTTATCAATACTGTCGATCATACCCTTCGGTATCATAATTTCACTCACCGTACGTGCGTTGAATTTGAGGCTGTGAAGAATTAATTTGCGCTCGTCCACACCAAGCAATGCACCGCTTTCGGCTACGAGATGCTCAAGCTCTTCGCGCGAATCAAGCCGGGCATTCGATGGTGTCTCTATACTGACACCACGCAACAAGCGCGCAATGAATGGAAATTTCTCGATGAAATCAAGAATATACACCTCATACCGCTCATACACTTTCTGCGCTCTTATTTGGATAGGACGTAGTTTTGCAATTGCTCCATACTCAAGTGCGATAAGGACAGCGATCACGATTCCGATCAGCCACCCAAACGCTACGACGGCAAGCACCACGGAAATGACCAAAAAAAGAGCAACGACCGCCCGTTGCATTGAGGCGACATCATTTAGCAACGCTTCGCGGCGCGCTATTGCTACTGCCGTTTTATCGCCCACCCCTTGGCGGCGCGCCAGTTCGAACGGGCTCAGTGAACTTCGCACTGGTCGCACGCCAGCCGTGAGCAACAGAAGTGCAAAAACCACAACAAGGATAATTACCGTAAACGTAAACATTCTTTCCCCATTGTACCCCATGTCGGCTTGTGACAACACACACTTTCTACTACACTTAATATAGTAATCATAAGGAGTTTTTTAGTGAGCAAAAAAGCATGGATCATCTTTGCAGTCGTGGCCGCTGGTCTACTGGGGGCGCTCGTCGTCGTATCTGGACGAGGCAAAATAGACGTCAGTACAATTAATACAAATACTATCCAAAAGGCAAGTGAGCAATCGGGCAATATCGCCGACCACGTGTTCGGTAAGGCCGACAGTAAAGTCGTACTTATTGAATACGGGGACTTCCAGTGCCCTACCTGCGGCAGCACACATCCGATCATTAAGCCGCTGACCGAAAGATACAAAGGTCAAATCGCCTTTGTTTTCCGTAACTTCCCGCTTCCTACCCTGCATCCAAATGCTCGCGCTGCTGCGGCTGCAGTTGAGGCAGCTGGCCTTCAAGGTAAATATTGGGAAATGCATAACAAACTGTTCGAAAGTCAGTCGGCATGGGGCACGCTTTCTGCTACCCTTCGCGGTGACTACTTTACAAATGCAGCCAAAGAACTTGGACTCAATGCCGACACGTTCAACACAGACATGGCAGGCACAAGCGTAACGCAGAAAATCAACTTCGATCAATCGCTTGGTAAAAAAGATAAGGTATCCGGCACGCCAACCGTCTTCTTAAACGGCCAGGCTGTTGACCTCCAGGTACTCCTCGATAGCAAAAAGCTCGAAGACCTACTAAAGGCCGAGATGAAGAAACAAAATATCGAATTGCCCGCAGAAACCAAATAACTAGTACGCTAGCAAAACTAAAACCACCCCGGTGCCTTGGGGTGGTTTCTTTTTTGAGGGATGAAATCTCGGGGAGAGATTTCGGTATGAACCGCATTGGTTCTAGTGTGCGATATACAGTTGCCATTCGGCAGGCACCACATCCACTGCAATCTTTTTGCGCCTAGTAGACACAAATTCGATAGCTATTGGCATGTGTTATTGTACTCCTTGTACTATGTACAGCCTCACGCGCTTCGACCTTTAAATTAAAATTTTCGTGTTTTGGCGCGAGACACATCAATAATAATAGCAGCACGTCCCACGTACGTCAAGTTTGGCGTGATTTTCATCACGCTATTGCTTCTTATATTAGAAGACTTTGAACCGTTTCGCAAGTAGATAAATGAATAAAATTAACAACGCCGTAAATCCGACGACCGTCACATATGCCCATGGCTCATGCTGAAATGGCAGATCGACGTTCATGCCGTACATGCCATAAAAAACATTCGGCAGCGCTATAAGCACCGTCAGTACGGTCAATGTCTTCATGCGTAGGTTGAGCGTGTTGTTGGCGATCGTACTATAGGCATTGCGGATACTCGTAATACTCTGGCTATGACTATCGACGGCTACGAGCAGCTGCTTCAGGTACAGTATAATGTCCTCGATCGCCTCAACGTCATTGGCCGTGAATAGTGCATGCCTGTTCTCCTGCAAGCGGCTTGCGACCGCAAGCATGCCATCGAGGTTCATCTGGTATTCGTTGAGATTATCCTCGATTGTCACAAATCGGATAAAGTCTCTGTTATTCACATCGTGGGTTCGCAGACGATGACCCGTATCTTTGATGTAGTGAGCAGTGCGGTGAATGAGTTTTTCATAATCAGCCACGACGCGAGCAAACGTATTGAGAAGCAGGATCGTTGTCTCACCGCTTCCAAGCGTTAGCTCGGTCTGCATGATCACTTCCGGATCGAGTGCCTCGCCCGGCATAAGCGTTGCAAACACAGTTGGCTGCACGACGCCAAGCAGAGGCGTCGTGATCACCTCGCCCCGCTTATTGCGCGTCGCGGTGCGTAAAAATACGTACAAGGTATCGTTTTTATATTCAACACGCGGCAGCTCATCCTTGTCGAGCACATCTCTCGTGATATTGTGGTCAAACTGGTAGTGCTGCACCATATCCTCAACCTCGGCCAAGTCAACATCGGTTGCGAACAACCAAACGTTGTCGTAGCGAGGTGTCTTGAGGAGCTGGAAGTCCTCCTGTAGCGAGTGCTTAGCGTAGTAACGAATCATACATAAGCAGTATAACGTGTTTTCTTATGCTTCACCAGGAGTCTCGTCGGGCTTAGCCGAACGGAGTGGTCGCTCTTTGATCAAGAACACAAGTACTGTTGCACCAATCATCAGGCCGGTTGCCGTTAGAAAGATGGAGCGAAGACTATCGCTAAAGGCATGTGTCACCTTATCGGCAAAGCCGTTTTGGTCTGCCATAAACTGCGCTTTCGCCTTCTCTTTCACAGGCCGAGGTAAGGCTTCGATGCTCTTGTCAGCTGCATCAGTGATCTTATTTTTTACATCTGGCATATTTAGCGTCAGAAGCGTATTGGCATCATCGAGCTTCCCAATTTGCGACGCTTCTGGATTGCGTGACAACGTCTGAACGTAAGCATCCTGCTGCACATTTCCAAGCCCGGAAATGATACCTGCTGTCAGTAGCGCGCCGAATACAGCCGTACCGATCGTTGAACCAAGACTACGAAATAGCTGGCTCGAACTGGTTGCAACACCAAGTTCTTTCTGCTCAAACTCATTCTGAACGGCAAGGTTGATGACCGGCATTGCCACACCCATACCAAGGCCGAGGAAGACCATGACGATTGCTTCTTTGAGATAGCCGCTCTCTGGCGTCAGTGTCGAAAGCAAGGCAATCGCAATTGTCGCCATGACAAAACCGACTTGCATGAAGATTTTGTATTTACCCGTACGAGAAATGAGCTGGCCCGAGCCAATGCTGGCCGCCATGACGCCAGCGACCATCGGTAGTAGCATCAAGCCAGATTCAGTCGGCGTCGCCCCAAAAACTTGCTGATTAAACTGTGTCAGGTAGAGGATTGAGCCCATAAAGGCAGAACCAAATAACATGGCGACAGACATCACGAGAACAAAGTTACGGTTCTTAAAGAACCTGAGCGGCAAGATTGGCTCCTTTGCCTTATGCTCCACCATGATAAATGCAGCCGTCGCGATTCCGACCGAGCTAAACATTGCTGCGCGGAGCCACTCGACCGTAAGACCGGTTGCCGAAAGAAGACCGGAGAAGATCGATTCGGTATTATCAACAGCCAAGACTAGGGTTGCCAAGATGAATGCAAGCAGTGCTGCCCCTATATAATCAACCTTCGGTTTATTAGAGTGCTTCAAGGCTGGGCAGAAGATAGCGATGATGACAAAGGCCGCGATACCAATTGGAACATTGATATAAAATGTCCAACGCCAGTCAGTCGTAAGTCCGAAAATGCCATTGCCATCCGTGAGCCATCCACCCAATAGCGGACCAACGACCGATGAAAGACCAAATACGGCACCAATAAGTCCTTGCCACTTGCCGCGTTCGCGAGCAGCAAACAAGTCGCCGACAATCGTAAATGCATTGGCCGTAATAATACCGCCACCAATACCTTGCACGGCACGCCACATAATAAGCTGCGTCACATCACCACTCGTACCGCTTAGTAGTGATGCAACCGTAAAGATACCGACACCGATAAGTAATAGTAGCCGACGACCAAAGAGGTCGGAAAGTTTACCGGCAATTGGCACGGTAATAGTAGTAGTTATGAGATAGGCGGTAACGATCCAGCTTAAGGCCGAAAAGGCGTGAAAATCTTCGACGATTTTACCAAGTGCGGTTGAGATAATCGTCTGGTCGAGCGCCACCAAAAAAAGGCTGGCCATAACCGAAACCATGATAATAAGCTTGCCCTTGAGGCTAAGATGATGATGCATACAATATTCCTTTGATATGATTATTTTGTGTTGTCGAGAACGTCTTTGTAGAGCTCAATGTTGTCGGTCAGGTGCTCAAGCATCGAGCGGAGCTGCTCTTCCTGAATAAGCCCGATCCACTTGCCTTGCTGTGAACCAAGGACATATAGACGGTCACCACTGGAAATTCCCAGGGCTTCACGCGCTTCAGATGGAATCACCACCTGGCCTTTCGTACCAACAGTAGCGGTACCATATAGTTTTTTATCATGCATATATCTATGCTCCTTCATATCCTATTGTATGTTAGGTATGAAATGTATGTCAAGTACGTTCCGCAAAATCACAAACAAAATAGGGGCTTTCACCCCTATTTACTCATCCAAGATACACTACTAGACACCAACGTGATGGTGGCGGTTGCCCGAGACGGCTTTTACAATAGCAAGTAACACCACGGCGCCAACAATAGCGACAACAAGGCTTACTATACTAAAGCCCACAACATCAACGCCAGTAAAGAGGCGGACTAAGAATCCACCGATAAATGCGCCGATAATACCAACTACGATATTCGCACCCATACCCATCTGTGCGTCGGTTCTCATTATCCTAGAAGCGATCCATCCGGCTAATGCTCCGAACAGAATCCATAGTACTATATCAAGTAACATCATCTACCTCCTTCTTATTACTGCTGACGCTTCTAGCATAGCCCAGTATCTTCAAAATGCATGTGAGATATCTCACATATCGTGCACATTCAGGCCGAGTCAACCGATGAATCTTGAATATCCATTTTGCATTTTTTATAATAAATAGAGAAGTATTATGACTTCTCACCACCGTTATCTTTAATAAATATAACGAAAGGAGAATATGTCATGAGTAAACTCGTACGTTACAATCCCTTTGCGGAGCTCAGTGCTCTTCAGAGGCAGTTCTTTGGCGATGATTGGCTATCACCGCTAAAGAATGTCAACATCCCAACGACGGACGTATACACAAGGGAAGATGAACTCATCGTCGAAGCCCATCTACCAAACTTCCGCCAAGAAGACGTCGACATTCAAATACACGACAATGCGCTGACAATCCAGGCCGAACGCCACGAAAAAGAAGAGGATAAAAGCAAGAAGTACGTTGTGCGTGAGAGTAGCAGCAGTTTCTATCGAAGCATCCAACTGCCCGACCGCGCCGATACAGATAATGTAGATGCTCGACTCGATGATGGGATCCTGAAGGTTATCGTGCCGCTTGAGCCCCTTCCAGAGCCAAAAAAGATTGCTATTGGCAGTAGTAAAAAACTTGATAAGTAGCTCCGTGCTATAGCAGCGGAACAAATATGAAGCCGGGATACTCGGTATCTTCAAAGGTGGTAGTATCGGTCTTGTTTATGACATGAATGCTATTTCCGACCGGTACAATCATGCGGCCGCCAGCTTTTAGTTGGTCTACAAGGATACCGGGTAGCTTCTCGGCAGCCGCATTCACTAAAATACGATCATATGGCGCAAAATGAAATAATCCGTATTCCTTGCCTGCTTTGAAAAAGTGCGCATTTCGTACCCCTGCGCGTTTGCAATTTCGCGCGCCAAAGCGAACTAGTTGCGGTACTTTTTCAACAGCATGGACAGTGCCTTCTGGACCGACCAGGCTTGCGAGCAGCGCTGTTGTCCAGCCCGATCCAGAACCGACATCAAGGATCTTCTCTCCAGGCTTGGGATCGAGCCATGTAAGCATCCGACGAACTGTTGATGGCTGGCTATTCGTTTGCCCAAAACCAATCGGCAGCGGCACATCAAGATTGGCCTTCATTCTTACCCCTGGCGGTAAAAATTCAATCCGAGGAACTGTTCGCATAGCATAATCGATCCTATTCATACTACTTATTATAGGCGCCTATAATAGAAGTAGGGAGAGCAGCGATATGACTATATCCATTCCATCACCCATACAGCATTTATTCCACGAGGTTGAGTCGATCATATCACCCGTTTACTTGGTTGGCGGTAGTGTGCGCGATATCCTCCTTGGTGCCATACCGAGTGACTACGACTTTACCACCCCTTTGCTACCCGATGAGATCGAGCTCGCCATCCGAACGGCCGGCAAGCGACCGTACCTTATAGGAAAAACGTATGGCACGATCGGCTTTAAGCTTCAGGGCCACTTAATAGAGGTAACTACCTTTCGTACCGAAACGTACTCGCCCGGGTCGCGCAAGCCAACAGTTGCATTTATCAATGATCTCACCTATGACCTCTCGCGACGTGATTTTACCATCAACGCCATGGCGCTTAAGCTCGACGGCACGCTTATCGATCCTTTTCATGGTCACACAGATTTAAGTGATAAAGTCGTCCGAACAGTCAACAAGGCGTATGATCGCTACAATGAAGATCCGCTTCGCATGCTACGAACTGCGCGGTTCGCTGCCCAATTCCACTGCGCAATTGACCTTGAGGCTGAAATGCAGGCAACAAAGAAAGCTCACAAAATTCTTGAAATCAGCCAAGAGCGATGGGTCCAGGAGCTCGATAAATTGCTCGTCAGCAGTCATGTCGAGATTGGATTGGCGTTTCTCGCTAGAACCCGCTTGCTGCATTTTATGTTGCCCGAGTTAGCTATTCAAGTTGGCTACGATCAAGATAGCCCGTATCACCAACTTGACCTCTGGGAACATACCATGAAAACAGTTCGTTTAGTGCACCCGGGGCTCAATCTGCGCTGGGCAGCACTGCTCCACGACATTGGCAAACCATATGTCCGTCAAAAGAACAAGCACGGGTACAGCAATTACGCAGACCATGAGCTTGTCGGAGCCGAGCTTGTGACAAAAATTGGCCGCTATTTACGCTGGTCAAACGCACGCACGGCAGCTATTCACGACCTTGTCCGCCGTCATCTCGAGACTGGTTCGCCGCTTGACAATGCAGATTCCGCAGCGCGTTTTCGCTAGCTAGACGCCAAGATTCTGAAGCACGTGGTATATTACAAAAATAGGCCACACTACAGCTTTGAGTAGAGCCAGAAGAATCTCCCAGGGCCCGCCAGCTGACTGTTGAATAAAGTAGATCGCGGCACCCACATAAGCCAAAAAAAACATAAAGCCAGCCGGACCGGCTCTATCTATTACCTTTACCGTTCGATTATCGTGATCGCTCATAGACTCTCCCTCGTTTACCGTTAGGAACGCTTCGTATTTTTATTATACGCCCACTGATCAACGCCTAGAAACATATAGATTGTTACGAATATAGAAACGACGTAGCGACTCAACCCCCTTCGTAATGCCAATCCTACTCGCTACCACCACCTCTTCATCTGGCAGCTCCGGTGCAAGAATAACCCGAAGTGGCAACTGCGAAACATCATGTCCGTCAAGATCACGATTGATTGCTAGCGCCTCGCACAACTTTGATGGACCATTAGTAAGTTCGAGACCAGAGCGTCCGCCACGATTTATAATCATCTCGGCCTCTCCTTCAAGCGGTTCAACCGCTCTAATCAATACGCCAGCACCAAAACCAGATGACCCAGCCACAATATTAAGGCAGTAGTGCATGCCATAAATAAAATACACGTAGGCATGTCCCGCCTCCTTAAACATACTCGCGTTGCGCACCGATAGGCCAGCAAACGTGTGACTAGCCGGATCGTGTTGATCGTAGGCTTCGACTTCGACAATTCTTGCTCGTAGCACCACATCATTCAGCGCTCGCTCGATCACCGCCCCAAGCAAGCGTCGAGCAGCCGCTTCTACGGGGACATTGAGCACCTCGGATAACGTTTCATTCCGTGCCATCACAACTCCGTGGTTAGGCTATGGCTAGAAATCTGCAATAACAAGCTTCTTCATCTGCAATAAATTGGCGAATGCAGTTGGACCTTTCATGAGGTCTTCCATATTTTTTGGTACAACTTGCCAACTGAGGCCATATTTGTCTTTGCACCATCCGCACTGCTCAGCTTCAGGAACGTAAGAAAGCTTTTCCCAATAATAATCAATTTCGTCCTGATCTTCACAGCTAATCAAGAAAGAGACAGCTTCATTAAACTTGAACTCTGGGCCGGCATTAATAGCAGTGAAACGATTGCTACTTAGCTCAAAATCAATCGTTAGCTCTTTGCCAGCAAGAGGTTTCTGAAACTCAAGCAAGCCTTCCTTCGGGTAGTACGATGTTGCGATAACCTTGCTATCCGGAAACACTGATAGATAAAACTCTACGGCTTCTTTCGCATTTCCATCAAACCATAAGTTTGGGGTAATTTTTTGTAGCATATACACCTCCTCGATACTCCGATTCATTATGTTGCCTTCTGTATTAATAATAGCAAAAAGAAGACCTTCGTTCGAAGGTCTTTAAGTGCAGTTATTTCTTAGCTCTGTATATTAAATGAGGCTAAAAGGTTATGTATCAGTTTCGAGGGTCACCCACCCGCCGTTACCGTCACTAATCGCCTCAGTTGCCGTTTTATGATCAAAGCATTGCAAAACCGCTTTAGCGATGACGTTCTTGGCAAGTTCATCATTCTCAACCTCTTCGATCGAGCCTGGCTTCATACCGTAGTCATCTCCAAGCGCATCATTGCGATCAGAGAAGACATATATATGACCCTTTGTGGCCTCACTCAGTACAAAATCCAACCTGCCTCGCCAGTAAAATCTTTCGAAACTTACCGCATCAAAATCTCTTTGATTTTTTTCGGAATCAAACTCCCCAAGAGAGATAACTTCAACACTTTCGGGATTTGCCATAATAAAAACACTATACAATCTTAATTATATAGTGTCAATATCTCGGCTTCTTCCGTTGTTCCATATCTAGTCTGGCTTTCATTTTTTTTGCTATACTTAAGCATTAAGGAGTATCTGCTATATATATGAGACACGCGATGAGATACTATCGCCTGCGCCCTGGGTCTTTTTTGCTACTGAGTATAGTCTTACTTAGCCTTGCCCTGTCAACAGCTACACACGCTGTCACCTCTATCTCTCAGAGCTATTCAACAAAAGAGGCGTTGCCACTTGGTTCAATCGTTAGCCTAGAAAACAACACGGCCGATCAGGTTGTCGCGGCAAGCAGTAGCCGCGTCGACAGCCTCTTTGGTGTCGTTATTAATGCCAATAATTCGCTACTCTCATTATCTAATGACCAGGCCAATCAAGTTCAGGTTGCGACAAGTGGCACAGCACAGGTGTTAGTATCAGATATTAATGGTGCGATTGCGCAGGGAGATCACATCACGGCCTCGCCAATCAGTGGCGTCGGCATGAAAGCAACCGGCAACGTTCGAATTATCGGTATTGCCCAGAGCGATCTCACACCGACGGTCAGCAGCAAGCAGTCATATACCGATAAGGATGGCTCAAAGCATGAAGTGACGATCGGTCAAATACCGGCACTCATCAACGTGTCGTATTATTTCAAGGAGCCAGATAAGACGATCATCCCCTCGGCACTCCAGAATATCGCCAATTCGCTAGCCGGCAGAACCGTTAGCACGCTTCCAATTCTGATTGGAGCAGCTATTTTCCTCATTATGCTCATCGTCGTCTCGAGCATCATTTACTCTATGATCCGTAACAGCATCATCTCGGTCGGGCGTAATCCAATGTCTCAATCGGCAGTCTATCGCAACCTTATCTATATGTCGGGATTGGTGCTTATCATATTGGCGGTCGGCTTAATATCAATTTATCTGGTGCTTACGAAGTTATAACATTATGAATACTTTATTTTTACAACTATTCCTCTTCATCAACGTCTTTTTAATCGGCGTCCTAGCGACCGTCGCGATTCGCCATGCCTACGCTCATTTTAAACCTCATCCAAGCGAGCCTAGCAAGCCACGAGCCGTCGCTCAAGTAGTACATTTACCACCCGCCACTAAAGAACGTCTTTTGCACGCCTCGGAGGCAAACTTTCAAGCCGTCCTTGCCCGCTCCGCCACTCAGCTAGACCACAATCTACAGACCACAGCCAGTCAGCTCAACAAGCAGCTCGAAAAGCTTGGTAACGAAATTATTAGTGATGAAATGACACGTTACCGCGCCAGCCTCGACGAGCTACGCGCTCGAACCGAGCTGACAATTGGCAGTGCCCAAACCGAAATAGTCCGGCATCAGGCTGAGCTAAAAGCGAAATTAGCCGAACGCCAGACTGAACTTGAGGCCAAGTTGATGGAAGAGATAAAGGTAGAAAAGCAACAGCTACTACAACAAATCGACACTAAACTCGCCGATGCGGTAGCCTCGTTCCTGCTTGAAACCCTCCAGCACAATGTTGATCTCGGCGCACAGAGCACGTACCTAACGGCCATGCTCGACGAGCACAAAGCCGAGCTTACGAAGGGAATCATCGATGAAGCTTAAACTGCCAGCCAGCGTCGCTTCACCGCAGGATCTGACGGCCCTCATACTGGAGGTGCACGAATATACACGCTGGTTTGCGCACGAAGCAATCAAAAAGCGCACCGATGCGGCGCATAGCTCGGAACCTCCGGCTCTATCGCCAGCCACAATAAAGTTTATTTACGAATGGCGCGCTAAAAAGACGCTCACTCAGCAAAGCCTCGATGAATTGATTAAAACACTGGAAGCTTATAGTCGGACCGCACCGTCGATCACTCTCACTCTTGCCGCACCACCTACAAGTGGCATTAAAGCGACACTTGTTGATTGGTGCCGTGAAAATATCGACCCGAACATTCTTGTCACCTTCCAGTTCAATGCCACACTCCTTGGGGGCATGGTAGTACGCTACGGCAGCCGTGTGTTCGATTGGTCGTTTAGACGTCAGCTGCTGAATGCGCGCGAGCACTTCCCGGAGGTACTACGCCGTGTTTAATAATGAAGTCTTCCAACGCCTGGTTGAAGCCGATAACCTCACCGGTGAAGTTGTCGGGGTGAACAGTTTCTTGGTTGAAGTGAAGGGCCTTGAAGGTGTTCGCTTAGGGTCCCAAGTTCTCTTCGAAGACGGCCAACGCGGCATGGTCCGCGAGGCTTACGGCGACCGTGTCATTCTGTTTAATATTGATTCTGAAAAAATGGCACTCGGCACACTGGCTGTTGTCGAAAATGACACCCTTAGCGTGCCCGTTGGAAAAAACCTTGTTGGTCGGGTTATCTCACCGATGGGTAAGCCCCTCGACGGCAAGGGCGCCATCAGAACCACCGCCACCTCAGGTATCTTCAACCCCGCACCCGGCATCATGGCGCGCAGCATGCTCAACGAGCAACTTGCCAGCGGCGTAACTGCCGTCGACAGCTTTTTCCCGGTTGTTCTTGGCCAACGTATCGCCATCTTGGGTGATAGCAAGTCCGGTAAAAGTACCTTTTTAAGCCAACTAAGCGCCAATCAAGAAGGAAGCGATCGTATCGTCGTCTATGTTCTCATGGGCAAGCGCAAGGTTGATATCGAACGACTCTTAGCTGGGCTCGAAGAGTCTGGGGCCATGGACCACACAATCGTTGTCCTGGCTGATATTTTCGACTCGCTCACACAGTCTTATTTAGCTCCTTATGCCGCCTGTGCAATGGCGGAACATTTGTGGTATGGCGGCGAGGATGTCATTATCATGTACGACGATCTTAGCAGTCATGCCGAGGCCTACCGACAACTCTCCCTCCTTCAAGAGGTTGACCCAGGCCGCGACTCGTATCCTGGTGATATTTTCTATGCTCACTCCAGCCTACTGGAACGTGCCGGCAAGCTCCTTAAAAACGGCAAGACCCTTACCTCTCTTCCTGTCGTCCTGACGCCAAATGACGACATTACCGCCTATCTCTCGACCAGTATTATGTCGATTACTGATGGTCAGATCATTTTTGACTTAGGTATTTTTCGCCAAGGCATCCGCCCAGCGGTCAACGCCGGATTGTCAGTCTCGCGCGTCGGTGGCCAAGCCCAAACGAATCGTCAAAAGCGCCTGTCGAGCACCTTGTTTAAAACCCTAGCCAAGTATAAACAGGCCGAGGAATTCTCCCACTTTAGCTCCCAACTCTCCAAAGAAACAACCATCGACTTGACGCTTGGTAAATATATCTATCAGGCGCTACAGCAACCGCCCGAAGAGCGCCATTCGCTGACCGAACAGCAACTCCTCCTCGAGACGATTATGCTCAGTGGCGGCGAAATGGAGGTTGATGTCCCGGCGCTCAAAACATCCGTCAAAAAGGTCGCATCTCAGGCAAAAGACGAAAAAGACTTCGACCGCCTTGAAGCCGAGCTGCTCAAGAAGCATGCTGCCGAGCCACTGTCTGAGAAAGTGGCCGCTGACCCAGCCGAAGGAGATAGCGATGAGACGCGCTAGTGCCATTGAAAAAGAAGCCAGAGAGATCACTACCGTACAAGATCTGACCGGGGTATTTGAAAGCCTAGCAAGTACTCAAGTAGCCAAGGTTAAAAATAAAGTCGAGCTGTCTAAGGGCTTTTTTCAGCTGCTCTGGCAGCGCTACAGCTCCATCCGTGTCGATCCCGCAACGCGAATCACCAACCGCAACCCGGAAGAAGGTGCACGCAACGTCTTCATTGTCATTTCCGCCGAGGCGGGCCTCAGTGGCGACATCGACCAGCGCCTCATCGAAACAATGCGCCAAGACTAC
>CAMLGO010000010.1 GCA_946479665.1 uncultured Candidatus Saccharibacteria bacterium | reverse complement strand
ATCAAATAATCATGGCTGAAGGTAAATACTTCTACGGTCTTGGTCGTCGTAAATCTGCTACCGCTCGTGCTCGTCTGTACGCCGGTAAGGGTAACCTTACGATCAACGACAAAACAGCTGCTGAATACTTCAGTGAGAACAAAACTCTTGTTGCAGAACTAACAGATCCATTGGCTCTTGTTGGCAAGCAAAAAGACTTTGATATCACTATCAAAGTTAAGGGTGGTGGACTTGCTGGTCAAGTTGACGCAATCAAGCTTGCTATTGCAAAGGCCTTGACTGTGGCTCACGCAGACCTACGCTCAACCCTTAAAAAGGCTGAGTTCCTCAAGCGCGATCCACGCGAAAAAGAACGCAAGAAATATGGTCTTCGTTCTGCTCGTAAGCGCGAACAATTCTCAAAGCGTTAATATATCGCCGAGAGAAATCAAAAATTCCCCGTTTATGCGGGGAATTTTTATTGTGCGGCTTTATTTATTGTGGTGTGCACCGGCGAGAAGCCAGTTCTTTATGCCATACTTCTTTGCTAAATATAATTCAGCGCTAATGATAGCCCATGGGCGGAAGTATTTTCTAACACTCACTCCTAGATGAGTGACGCTGATCGATGGGTCGAAGTAGTTGATATACCCAGCCTTCTGAGCGTTCATCGCAAGCGTCTGAATGTCGTGTTCGCGAATTGTAGTATCGAACCCTCCAAGCTTGCGAAAGACATCCGATCGAATCATGAAGTTAGCCTCAGATACCCAGAAAGTGGTGGTTCGCTCCGGCATCGCCATTGGGTTGGGTCGACTTGAGAGACCTGGCCACAAGTGGTGTTGGCGGATAAAATCCTCAATATTCTGATATTTGGCACCTGTCGACTCTAGAAATGACTGGCCCCATGAACTAATCATTGACATGGCACCTTGGCGTTCACCATAGTTCCAGTATGATTGTCGGCCATCTGACATTCGCACCAACCCACCTATGAAGCCAATAGCAGGGTCGCCATTAAAGAGCTCACGAGCAATCGTCGCAGAATTCTCCGTATCAAGTCGAATATCGGCATCAAGAAAGTGGACGACGACTGGATCCTCCACGACATCAAGAATCATATTGCGTGCCGCTCCAGCGCCACGATTTTTCACACTCTTCATAAACGTTACCTTGTCGTTAAAAAGAGCTACGACATCAGAGCTATAGTCCGTGGATGCGTCGTCAAGCACGTACACATGGTCGTAGCCTTGTCTTAGCATGACAGGCAAGAGCGAGCGAAGCGACTCGGCCATATTGTAGTTGGGAATAGCGGCAACGACAGGTAGTTTTCGCGTAGACATTGTTATTAGTATAGCATCTCGTATAACCGGCTGCTTTCGAAGGTTATGCTTGCATTTAGATAAAATAATAGTATAACTAAAGGATACTCATCGAAACGATGGGTACTACGTGCATACAATCTAAGGATGTGAGCAAGGTGACACACGAAGTTGGGGTCGTTGCACCCGCTATGGCCGACCTGATCGTTAAACTCGGAGAAGCAATTCGCGACACCAAGACCGAGTTCGTACCGCCCGACAGGGTCAACACCCTGATCCTCAACGTCTGCATCGGCAGTCGTGTACTACCGGACAGGCTGCCTGCGAAGCTCTTCGAGCTCTACACGGAGTCAAAGCAGCGTGAGCGAATCGCAGCACAAGGAGGCGAATTGAGGCCCTACGGCACCAAAGGCCTTCTGCGCACCGTCGACTCGCTCTACATGCAGTTGAGTGCCGAGTGAGCCAGTGACACACCTTCCACTATCCCTCGACAAGGGTGGGCAGCCAAGCGCTGCCCACCCGATTCAATTCTAGGACTTATTATTAACGCTGACGAATCATGATCTCAAGATTTGAGAGATACTGGGAGGCGTTAACCTGTTTGTGTTTTTTAAGATAGCCTAGGTGTACCTGAACAAACGGTAGCTGATTATCAGGGTAATCAGTCGCGGCTGGGCTATAAATACTCTTGGTGACCATATTCGGATTCGCCTGAAAGCTTTCAAGGCGCTCTGTGATCGCTTCAATATCAAGAATAGTAGGCTGCATCTTCCCAGTATGCGCTATAAGTGCAAGAATAGCTAATCTCGCTTGCCTAGAGGCGCCTGCATATGGTATCGTAGCGATATGACAAGCCAAATCATTCAAACAACTGATTATTGGTTTACCGACACCTATCGTGGCGGTCTGTTCCGTGTTTTGAAATAACACACCTAGCATTTAAAGATATCGATAAGACCGCCACTCGGCGGTTTTTTAATTAAAAGTACAAGACACTAACGGAGAATTCAAATGATTAATATAGAAATACCAAGTATGACAATCGGCGAACTTTCGCGTCATATCGAAACGGGTACCGAACCCGTACGACGCAGTACGCATGTCGGCAATCAGCCGGCTCGTGAGCTGGCGATTATGTCACTCCCGCCCGGAGTGGACGTACTCATGGTTGATACGATTCAGGGGAACGATCGTTACACATCACCAAATATAATAAAGAATCGTGATGATGAACATACCCTGGTGAGCCGTACGAAGGCATCGGGACGGGTTGTTGGTTCATTGATGGCAATCGACCCTGTTGACGGTGTCGAAAAGTCACTCCCCGAGGTTCATCAGCGTGCGCTCGACGAACTTGAGCTTCCGAATCGCCCGACAACGATGATGAAATTCTTTCGCCAGTACCCAGATCTTCTTGCAGCCACTGTCGCGGCGTGTAGTGAAGCAAATCAATTGCGACGTGCCGTAAGGGAGGATGGCAAAATTGTCGATCATACTCCTGCCGCTTCAGAAAATATGACAATCTACGGCGTACGTGGCGCCCAGTCTGGAATACTCCTGCCGCTCAATGGTATGATGACATTAGACATGCTTATATCGGAGCAACATGGCAGTAATAGTACGCTGCATCTTGGCGGTGCCGACATGATGCAATATGTACAGGATCCAGAGCGACTATCGCAGGTCGATGAGCTGTTTAGGCGTACGGTGTCCCTGCTTGGACTATCGCATCGTGTACATAGTTACCGCGTGCTTGATTCTCGCGGGCTAGCGGTTATTGACGAGCAGTCGCAACATGAGCTGCTCAAAACAAAGCGACGTATCGATCTTAGCGAGCATTTCCATAAACAGACAGGAGTATCACAATGACCATACAGGATGCCGAAACGTCGACACTCACGCTTGAGCCTATCGTTCGTTCGCAATATAAGTTCAAGAAGCGCACGGCACATATTGAACGTGTCGAGAATAAAGAGGCATTAGTTAGCCAAGCCGCTATCGAAGCTGCCGGATTTGAATGTCGTCCATTCTGGGACACGCCAGGTGATCTGGAGGGTGACTGCTATGGGCCATACAGGCAAAAACATCCAGAATTCTCTCTGATGGTGCGTGAAGGTGTTCTCGAACAGCTTATTCAAGCCCAAGCGAGCCTTCCGTCTCATTGGAAAATTATACTAAAGGCCGGCTACCGGCCATACTCTGTGCAGCTTGATATCTTAAACGTACTCATAGCCGAGGCCGAGCGACGTCATCCTGAGTGGAGTGCCGAACGGTGTCTTGAGCACGCCCGTCTGTTCGTATCTGATCCGCGTCTTGTCTGCCCGCCGCACGTTACGGGCGGAGCGGTGGACATCGATATTATCGACAGTGGAACAGGCAAAGCCATCGATATGGGTTGTCCGCCAAACACGGATAACGAGATCGCTTATCTGCACAGTGACTTATTGAGTTCCGAGCAACGCGAGAATCGCAATGTACTACTTGCAGCAATGCTTGATGCCGATTTTGCTCCGCTCGTGACTGAATGGTGGCATTACCAGTACGGCGAAACCTATTGGGCGGCCTTTTATGGCCATAAGTCAACAAAATATGATGTAATTACGCTATAATAAGAGGTAACTATGACAAAACCTGTAATTCTGACTGGCCTTCGTGCCAACAACGATCTGACTATCGGTAACTACTTTGGTGGCATTTTGCCAATGATCGACATGGCGAAGACCAAATCTGACGAGTATCAGATCAATATGTTTATTCCCGATCTTCACAGTTTTACGACGCCGATCAATCACGACGAGCTGCACGATCAGATTCTTCACAACGCACGCCTATTTACAGCTGCTGGGCTGCCTCTGAACAACGAAAGTATCTACCTGTACCGCCAGAGCTATATTTCGGCGCACAGCGAGCTTACATGGATCCTCGATTGCTTTACTGGTTTTGGCGAAATGAGCCGCATGACTCAATTTAAAGATAAGTCCGGCAGTATCGGCGCTGATCGTACGAGCGTGGGGCTGTTCAATTACCCAGTTCTTATGGCTGCCGATATTCTTCTCTACAATGCAAAGTATATTCCTGTAGGTGAAGACCAGACCCAACACCTCGAATTCACTCGCGACATCGCAGAGCGTATCAATAATAAGTTTGGCGATGTATTTACTGTGCCAGAGTCGGTACCAAAGCAGCACGAATTCTTTGGTAAAGATCAGGGTCTTCGTATTAAAGATCTCGTCGATCCGACTAAGAAGATGAGCAAGTCAGACGAATCTGGCCGTGGTGTTATTTATCTTGGTGACGATCCTGCTGTCGCAGCTAAGAAAGTGATGTCGGCTACAACAGATGACAAAGCCGAGATTCACTTTGATAAGGTAAATCAGCCGGGCATCTCAAACCTTCTGGAAATCCTCGCTCTACTCCGCGGACAAGATCTCTCTGAAACGATTGCCGAATTTGAAGGCCAGACTCGATACGGTGATTTCAAACAAGTGGTTGCCACTGAAGTAGAACAGTTCCTCACTAACTTCCAGCAGAAGTTAGCAGCGGTTGATGACGCAGCGATCATCGCAAAACTAGAACAGTCAGAGCTCGCCATGAACCAAGTTGCTAATGCGACACTACTTCGAGCTCAACAAGCTGTCGGCCTTCGCCCGAAGGATATGTAAATGCTACGCGATTTTTTCTACAAAACCGATTCGCTAAAACCAATCGTGAATCAATTTAAAGGTGTTGAGCTTACCGACGATACGTACATTACTATCACTATGGCACGCAAACTAAGCCCTGATTCATTTGTCTGGAGGCTCGAGATCAATAATGAGCGGTACTATATGTACGCCGAAGACTACGTGCAAAATCTTACTCATGTAACTGACGAGATAGAGCGAGTAGCTGGTGCGAAGTCGGGCGAGCTGCTGCCTGTTAAAGAGCCGAGCAGTGGTGACGAGAGCGGCATAGGTACGCACTCTACGGCATCCGGGTATGATCACGTGTTCCTCTATAAAATTAAAGCTCCGCCCATGCGCGCAGTGAAAGGTAATGTAAATGGTTAAAATTTCAAGTTCAGACATTATCGCTATCTTGCGCAGGTTCGACCTCGCTGGCGAAGAAAACATGCCTCGCCATATCGAAATGGTGAAGTTTTCAAATCCAACCGAAAAGAGTACGATGGTGTCATTTCGTTTTAATAAACGTCATTTCTACATTCTATTTGATGATTTGGCAGAAGATGACACCGATTACATTCTTGAGCAAGTTCAGACCGAAAAACAGGGTATACAGGGTGAAGTAGTCGAGAACCCAAATGATCATCTGACAACTTACGGCCTCCCATTCAAGGGCAAGGATTGTTATCTATTTGTCGAAACTTCAAATAAGAAGCGGCTCGATCTTGAACTCGCCGAACGCTATCCGGAACTATCACGCAGTACGTGGCAAAAGCATATCAAAGCCGGACATGTAACGGTGAATGGTGAAGTGCGACTATCGCCAAAGTTCGATATTACGACTGCCGATAGTATTGCTATCGAGATGCCAGATGCGGTTGATTTTACCGGCCAGGAACTGCCGATTGTGTATATTGATGACAATGTCATTGTTATTAACAAGCCTATTGGGATACTGAGCCATGCCAAAGGCGCGCTTAGTGAAGAATTTACTGTTGGCGAGTTTTTCCGTCGATACTCAAGCTACCATGGCGACTCGAACCGCCCCGGTATCGTTCATCGTCTCGACCGTGACACAAGCGGCATTATGATCGGTGCGCGCAACGAAGCGACCGCTACGATGCTCCAGAAGCAATTCAGCGACCGTCGCACCAAGAAAACCTACACCGCAATTCTTAGCGGCACGCCTAAGGTAGCGAAGGCTAAGCTCGATCTTCCAATCGGCCGCAACCCATCAGCACCAAGTACCTTTCGGGTTGACCCAAAGGGCAAGCCAGCCCTAACGGTGTACGAAGTGGTTGCCGCTGCCGACAAAGAAACGCTTGTAACCTTAAAGCCACACACTGGCCGCACACACCAACTTCGCGTTCACATGCAATATATTGGCACGCCAATCCTTGGCGACAAAGTATACGGCAAGGAAGCAGATCGCCTATACCTCCATGCGACGAGTCTTGAGATTACGATTCCAGGCGGCGAACGTAAAACATTCCATGCCCCCGTTCCATCTGCATTTGTCGAGCACTTCAGCGAGGCAAAAGACTTGTGAGCCTCGTACTGCATCCCACCAGTGATGCGCTACTTGCTAAAGTGACTGCTCGTTTGCCTCACGCACTGCTTCTGAGTGCTGACGAAGGGGTAGGGCTCGGTACGATTGCCCGCGAGGTGGCGCATACCCACTCAACACATGCGATTATTGTACTACCAGAGAAAGATGACAAGATTGACCTAGAAAAGGGAAGTATTACCGTCGACAGTATCAGACGTCTTTACTCGCAGGCCCGTACAAAACAAGCAGGTGAGAGGGTTATTATTGTCGATTATGCCGAGCGTATGAGTCACCAGGCGCAAAATGCATTTTTAAAACTGCTTGAAGAACCAGCGGAAGGAACGTCATTTATTCTTGCTTCACACGAGCCGAGCCGACTGTTACCAACAATCCGCTCTCGAGTGCAGCATGTCGAGCTGCGACGGATCACAGACGAACAATCGAATGCCCTTTTAGACTCGCTTGCTATCCAAGACGCAACCAAGCGCTCGCAACTATTGTTTATGGCGAGCGGACTCCCGGCTGAACTGATACGATTACATCAGAATGATGAGTATTTTGCTTATCGAGTATCTATCATGCGTGATGCCCGAACGTTTCTGCAGGGTAGCGCGTATGATAAGCTTCTTCTTGCGCTGGCATACAAAGACGACCGGCCAAAAGCACTACTCATGATTAAAGATTGCATAAAGATTATCGAGCATAGCCTTAAATCTCAGCCGCAAGCAAAGCTCATAAAACAGCTTAGTCGCCTCACAGACACCTACGACGCTATCGAGGCCAACGGTAATATTCGTCTGCAGCTCCTGATGCTTGTGGTATAATAAAAAGACAATGTTAGGACTTATTTTAGTTGCATTATTTGGCGCGTGGGCAATTACTCAGCGCCAAACTCTCGGTGAAGCAGTCGCCGATCTTCCAACAAAACTATCTGATAAGCTTGAGGGCCTATGGCAGATCGCTCAAGAATCTTTGCGCGAGAAGAAGTATCTTCGTGCCGAAAAGGCGCTTCTGACTATTCTGCGTGTCGACGAGCGCAATGCGACCGCTTATAACCGCCTCGGCATCTTATACGCTAAACAGCAGGCCTTTAAAGATGCGATTGAGTGTTTTGAGATCGCACAATCACTTGAGCCTAGTGCGAGCAGCTTGCATAATGTTGGTCTTATTTACTTTGAGACAAAGAGTTACGAAAAGGCCGCACTTGCATTTGAGCAAGCGCTGGCAATGGAAGGCGACTTGTCTGCTCGCCATATCGCATATGCCAAAGTTCAGGAAAAGCTAGGCAATGATAAGAAGATGATCACAAGCCTAGAGCGCGCCGTCGAGCTCGACCCGATCCCTCAAACGCTCAATATCCTCGCTGATGCCTACGACCGTACAGGACAGAGTGACATCGCCATTAGCCTACGTGAGAAGTCGGCCAAGATGATTATTCCTCAGAATCAGCCAAAGCGCGTACGTCAACCTCGTCGCGTTGTAATGTAACCTCGAGAGGCCGTAGTATTTAGTCTAGAGTGCTGTCGGTGCACGCTTATGCCGAGTAGTGTATGATGCCTTCGGCAAGCGCCTTGAGGATACTCAATCTACCATAAATAGCAGTGGCGAGTGTCAGTACAAACATGACAACGGCTATTGAGAAAAAGATAATCGAATTAACATCGGAGACGCTGAGGGGCAGGAGGGTGAGCCCGATAAGTGCTGCCATAAGTGCGAGGGCACTTGCTATTACTGTAACACCGGCGTTACGGGGCTCTGGTTGTTTTGCTTTAGCTACTGTCTTTGTCATAATGTAGCTAGTATAGCGCAAATTCTGCGAACACAATATACATTGATATTAAAAAATCCCTCGTAGTGAGGGATTTTTTTGTAGGGATTAACCCTTACGCGGCTTGATCTCGTTGCGGCCGAGGTTCTTCTTTGTCTCGACGTAAAGAGCGTGTGTTCGAGCGATAGGATCGTACTTCTTGAGGCTGATCTTTTCGGTCGTGTTTTGTACGTTTTTAGTAGTGTAGTACGTACGGTGGCCGCTTAGCTCGCTAACGAGGCCAACCAATTTGCGCTTTGTATTCTTCTTTGCCATTATAAACTCACTTACGGTTGTTATATCAATCTTACCTATACTAGCATAAATTAACCGTGATTGCTAGGGGTACGGACACAAAAATGGAGCCGACGTCGGGATTTGAACCCGAGACCCCTTCCTTACCATGGAAGTGCTCTACCACTGAGCTACGTCGGCATACCTCGGACAATTGTAGCAAAAGTGAAGTAAAAAACCAAGTCATGAGAACTGTACATTCTTTCACTTTAGGCTTGAAAACTCGAGGACTTTTCGATACACTTATATCTGTACTTCGTGCAAATGCCGCTTTAGCTCAGCTGGTTAGAGCAGCTGTTTTGTAAACAGCAGGTCTACGGTTCGAATCCGTAAAGCGGCTCCATGATAAAGTAATGACGATTTCGTTGCTTTATGATGGATAGACGAGCTGGAATCGTGTAGTGGCAATCACAGGAGACTGTAAATCTCCCGCCTTTCGGCTTCGTAGGTTCGAGTCCTACTTCCAGCACCAAAGTAAAAAGCCTGCCATCCGGTAGGCTTTTTACTTTGGTAATATGATATGGCTCGAACCGTCCTTTTGCGAAGCAAAAGAGGCTCGGTGAAGAGAATGAAATAAAAATGTGTTTACATATTTTTATGAATGAACAGAAAAGCGAAGCGCTGTCCTACTTCATTAATTATATAAACGAGCGATCATCCGACGATTCCCGTGCATTTAACAAGTTTAACGAAGATGCTACACTACAACTTATGCTAGAATCCGAACACAACGAACGAATGAGAAAAATCAGGGATAAACGTAGCTGGCCGCTGACTATTTTCACGGGCATCCTGTCGCTCGTAATTACTGCCGGGATTATTGCTATTTGGCGCTATATTGGTCATGATGCTTTCATGGTTTGCGCAACTATCATTCCGCTGGCAATTATCGCACTAATGCTAGCATTGGCGGCGCTCAATGGAAGTAAGCGCGTTTTCGGAGAAGCCTATACTGCCATATTCGATCTTCTCGTGTGGTGGTAGGGCCTTCTCTACCGGGATTTATCCAACTCCTCGGCCAACCACAGCCCATTTTGTAGCATAGTCTGCAGTAGCCCAAGGGTGACCTTCTGATTGTCAGCGTAAATATAAAGATGCTCATTAGCTACTTCGATAGCCAGCGGACGAAAATGAGAGCCAATAACGTGTGCCAGGCGGGCCGGGAACAGCCGTTCCGTATCTAAGAACGACGACGGAGCTGCGAAGACCCTGTAGTTATCCGTAAACTGCTGGTCGTATTGCTCAAACGTTCCGAGTGGTACTGCGCGAAGGTGACGGAATTTAAAAAATAAATGGGCATAAAAACGGTCGCTGTGATGGCCGGTTCCCATGAACACATGCGGGTGATCAACACCACCACAAAGACTAATATCCAGGATTGTCCAGGTATGCGGCGGGGCAAGCAGGTTACTCGACGCAACCCGTCGCTCGACAAAGGCAAGATCATACCCATTCTGTGAGCCGACAGAATAGTGATTATCAGTCCGTTTTGATGTAGCCGTCAGCCCTCGAATGACACTATGATCGTCGTCGATATGGTCGACATAGCCAAAATAGACAAAGCCATTCTGCTCGGTAAATTGTTGATACACTCGACGCTTTCGACGCCCTTCACGCACCGCTGATGGCTTGGCGGTATGAATAATACGAGCTGCATGACGTTTTAATGTATGGGCAAGTCGCTTCATTATTGTTTCATCTCGGTTATTGTGTCGAGGAGTGTCGCGACGTATTCCGCATGACTCCAAGTTAGCGGGGCGACTGATAGAATAGCACCGTCGGTCGGATTTACTTGTTCGGACATGACACCAGTCGAAAGCGCATGTCGCTTCACCCAGTCAAGGATTTTTGTCGCTTCATCAGTTTGCCCATGCTCAATGTAGTACTGAGCGAGCCACAGTGTGGTGATAAACCAATGGTTACCTGTAATGGATTCGTCTTGTCGTTGATAATTATCGTTTTCATAGCGCGGCAAGCCGATAGTGTCACTATCTAGACCAAACGTTTGCTTCAGTGTTCGTATTGCAGCCGTAAGTTCATCGCTACCAGACGGGAACAGCCCAAACATGAACGCACCGAATACACTCGACATATCGAAAGTATCATCCTTTATGATAACGCCGTTTTTAACGATGACGCCCTTATAAAATGCTTTTCGCTCGACATTATAGAGATGTTTATGTGCGGCTTCTAGTATGTCGTCGGCGGCGGCACGCCAACTGACGGCGCGGTCGGGATCGTGCGAGATTGCTGCAAGGTCGGCTGCTGCAACCAATGCGGCATACACTGTCGATACCGTGTAGGTTGTCGTGAGGAAGACTTCTTCCCATAGATCGTAGCTTGGGCGCGGCAAGCCAGTGACTTCATCGATATAACTCGCCAGAAAATCTCCCATCGGGCACACCATGGTTTCATAAAACGACGCAAGAACTTCGGCATCTGGATGCATTTTGTAGTACTGCGTAAAGACAAACAGCGTCAACGCCGTTTCGTCTTCCTGAATAGGCGGCGCAACAATGCCGTCATGCACATATGGGTGCCAGCTCGAACCGAGTGCGCCATCGGCGCGATATTTGTGCATCAGGTAGCCACTCGGATGGAGACCTTCTTTGCAAAATTCAAAGAAGCGTAGCGCTTCCTCGGTATAACCCATGCGAATCAGCGGCCACACGACATACGCACCGTCACGAGGCCAGCAGTACCCATAGGCATCACGCGAGTAATTGAGCATGGTCGTGTCGGTGCTGGCGATAACAGCACCGCCATTGTCGATCTGTGATTTGATGATCATAATACTTCTAAGAAATGTTTCACGGTGATTCGGATCGATCTTATCGGCAACGTGAATTGCCGGCAGTAGCCATTCATGCCACCAATCTGCAGTGCGATGCAGATGCTTTAAAAGTCCTTGATCTTGAATCTGCCTATGAATCTTTAGCGCTTCGTTTGTTGATGTAGCAGCAGTTACCCAATAGTGCACTCGAGTTGAGCTGAGCGGCTCGATGAATAATTTAAATCGAATCGTCGAATCGACGCGACCGTGTTCTACATTACTTTGGCTTAATTCGCCGTCATCCGCATCTCGATACGTACCTTCGTGCCCCTCGATCCCAAAGAGGCCGATCGAGTGTTGGTCGAACGGCTGACCTTCAGCGTCGCCAGAAATAACAAATGCTCGGCTGCCACGATAATGCAACACTGCATTGCTGTCAGGTAGGTATTGAGCGGTGTCGGTATTGCTGCGCGAATCACCAATGGCAAATGCCTGGTGCATAAACAGACGGACTTCTCGTCGTTCATTGCGAAGATTAACGACATGAATATTACGAAGCAGGGCATCGCTATGCGCATCGACAAGATCGTCAAATTCAAGGAGAACGCCAAGCTCAGCATGCTTCGCCTGTGTGTGCCCGATAAGCGCACTGTGCGGGTAACGGAATTTAAACGTCCAACTGCCATCATCAAGCCAGCTAAGGCGACCATCAATCCACACGCCAACGCGGTGGCGCAACGATTTACCGGCAGAGTGGTTCTCTAGCCCGACATATGGAAAGTAAAAGTCGTGCACGAGTCCATAGGCGTTAAGGCCAACATGAAGTGTGCCATTGCTTAAGACAACTGGTCTAGCCATTCAGGCCTCCTGTTTTGTGATGGTCATGGAGTCGCCAGCGTACATCGCGAACAGCATTAATAAAGTACAAGAAGGCATCGTACGGCGACTCATACGGGCTAAAGTAAGCATGGACATCGCCATCAGTGAACCATTTGGTGCACATATAATAGACATGGTCGGAGGTTTGAAGCTTACGCCAATCACTGATGAGCTGGACGTCATTCGTGCGCATAATGTCGTCTTCAAGTGCATAAAGATGCCGTAAAGCCTCCTTTTGCATATCGTTACCGAGCCAGGCGGTCAAATCACGTTCATTATCCGCCCAAGTAACAGTGTGCGGCATGCTGATCTCGCCGACCGGTTCGTGTGTATCAATAGCCTCTGATGCGGTATAGAAAGTATTATCGCTATTGCCAAGCCATTTACCGACAAAAGATTCGAAGAAGTCAAAGATACCCGTATCTGCCCATTGATGTTCGCCGAATGTTTCATAGTCCATAAAAAGGTTGATAAGTGGACTGTCAGTAATTGATGCGTTTGTCCACTCGCTATAAGTATCGGCAGTTAGCGGCCATGCCGACCATGCTTTGTTGCTAAAGCGGAAAGCAAGATCATCACTCAAGCGATAGTTTTTGAGGAGGAGCTTGATATTCTTGGTATCAGCAGGGCGATACACATGATTTGGACTGCGCCACTGCAGCACTGGATCCCAGCCTTCAGCCAAGATGCCCTTAAAGCCATAGTCATCGGCCCACTTAGCCAGCTCGTCATTGTAGGCAAGCTCGGTATTGCGAAATACGGATGTTTCAACACCGAAGAGTTCGCGAACTTTACTGCGGTGGGCTTCGACTTGTTTTTCAAATTCACGACGTGAATAAAAGAAGGCGAGTGAATGGTAGTACGTCTCCGAGACAATTTCGACACGGCCTGTCGCCACCAATGATTTAAAGCTATCGAGCACGTCTGGCGCCCAGCGTTCGGCCTGTTCAATAAAGGTACCGGTAATACTCAAAGAAACTTTAAAATCAGAGTGTTTGTCGAGGAGGCGCTGCAAAAGCGCATTCATTGGCCGGTATGACTTGTCGGCTACTTTGCGAAGCACTTGTTCGTTGTTACGATCGGTTGCGTAGTCCGGGTCATCAAAGTAGTCGTGCTTGTCGGCAGTATCAAAGACACTATATTGGCGAACACGAAACGGCTGGTGTACGTGGAGATAAAGGACGATGCCGCGCTTACTCATGCCGCTACCCCATGCTTTGTTCCCTGGTAGATACGCAGACAGTCACGCGCAACATCATGCCATGAGATACGGCTGTATTCCCGCTTGATGTTCGACTTTAGCTCATGCGACAGGGCAGGCGAAGTGGCAATGCCTACAATTTGGTCAGCCAGTCGGTCAACATCCCAGAAGTCGTACCTAAAAATACTATGAAGCACTTCACCAACACCCGACTGTCGGCTAATAATCAGTGCGCTGTCATGGTGTGCCGCTTCGAGTGCAGTGAGGCCAAACGGTTCGCTTACCGAGCTCATTACAAATATGTCGGCGACACTATAGGCATCACGCCACTGTTTGCCACGGACAAACCCAGTAAAAAAGACTTTATCTGAAATACCATGAGCAGCGGCCATGCGAATAAGCTCGTCGCGCTGTTCGCCGTCACCAGCCAGTAGAAAGGCTAGCTTGTCATATTTCTCACAAGCTCGAGCTGCCGCTGTCATGAAATGCGTCAGGCCTTTTTGAATCGTAAAGCGCGTGACCGTACTGACGATTGTGTAGCCTTCGCTCTTGAGAGCCTCGAGGTAACGGTATGTTCGCGCATCATATTCATAACCATCGTCAAATGATGTGGTATCAATAGCGTTGTAGACAACCTCTACTTTATCGGCCGGAATACCGTATTTCTGTACGATCATGGCCTTGGTAATATTACTCACCGCAATAATACGATCAGCCATCATAAGCCCCTGGTATTCGATCTCGTGCACGATCGGGTTGCCACTTTTCTCACCTGAACGATCAAATTCAGTGGCATGAACATGAACGATGAGCGGCGCATCGCACAGCTCTTTTGCTCTCATGCCGGCTTCCATCGTAAGCCAATCGTGGGCGTGAATCGCATCGGGCTTATGCGTTTCGACAAGCTGCTCAACAAACTCCACATATCGCTTCTGAACCCCGCGCATATCCTTTAGGTCATTCACATCGGCAGCCGATAGCTCTTTTTTAAGTACCATGTTGCTATCATATGCACCGAGGCCGTAGCGTTCGAGCGGGGTCAGCTTAGTGGCACTATGAATTGTCATAAAATCAATCTCAGGATGCGGGGCAGAGTAGGGAACAACAAAATCAATCTCAGAGCCTTGCAGCGCCAATGCCTTTGACATGTGATAACATGCCACACCGAGTCCGCCACTATTGTGCGGAGGAAGCTCCCACCCGAGCATTAGTATCTTCATACTGCTTGTTTACAGGTCATCACACCGATAACCCGAACGCTCCTTGTTATTGTTTCACTTTAATTCTCATTATAGGGAGACGCTTATGTTTTTACAACAGCCAAATTGACTATCTTTTACACAGTTCACAGCTCTCTTCATGCTCATAATGTGCCCGCCAGGCAACGAGTGCTTTATCGCGAGGCAGCAAGGCTTTATAACTGCTCAGTTCCATCATGCGGCGGCACCACGAGCCAAGCCGTCCGGTAACATACACCCCAAGCCATTCGACATAGGCCCAATTATCACCAATAGGAAAACCACTCGGTGGCGAATAGGGGCGACGAACGACGAGCGGGCGATGAGCTGTCTTTCGTGCTAAATGCTTAGCGATAAACACTCCATCATCTAGCGCAGTACGTGCCAGGCCAGTAAAACGCGTATCGGCGTTGTCGCCTAGTACGTAAATGTCACGGT
>CAMLGO010000009.1 GCA_946479665.1 uncultured Candidatus Saccharibacteria bacterium | reverse complement strand
TGCTCTCGAGCTGGCTCTCTTTATACGGCCCAACGAAATCCCTACTTGCTATCTGGTCAAGAAGCAGCATTCTTGTTCGGAATGCCTTATCGGCATCTGCCTCATAATCGTACGACGAGAAATCGGGAGAGCTAAGTTCAACCTCTATAGCATTTGCCACGGCTTTCACCGGACACCAGTTACCCGCATAGCAAGTCTCCTCAAACATTGTTCCACCGGTCAGGCATACATCCGGTTGATGCCGATCGCCCGGCGGTAAGATAAACTCAAACGCATCTGATAGCCAAGTTTCAAACTCCTCCGAGTCGCGCAGGTTTGCCTCAAGCGAAGTAAATGCCTTAAAAAACCCAATTCTGTACATATCGATAGCATCACTAGGCGAAGTATCATACACCTCATCCCCAGGAAAAAGCCCCTGATCCCGAAAGGTCGCCAGAAGCTGTTCGGCATATATCTCCCTGCGCGCATCGTCTTCATCGGCGTCCATTCTGCTGTCGGGATGCGTAAATTCATCTTTAATGTAGCGAAGCAGTGTCATCGTTGCCGCTATATCATCCCGGCAAAGATTAAAATCATTACGTAGCCGCCTGAGCGGAGACATTTCCAAGTACTCACCGTATTCGTAATGGTTGACATTATATCGCTCTCTCATGTGTCCTTGTATACAGCCGACCCGCCGAATTAGCAACTATAAGCGCTTACAAAAATAGCAACCCCGCCTATCCTTCGTGGGGACAGACGGGGTCTTCGCTAGTGTGCTGGGCTTAGGTTGATACCCAACAGGATCTCCAGATGCTTGCGCTCCATAGGATCCATCACCTCGGGCCTTGCAGGTTTCAGTACTCCGGCGCGGTCATACCAACTGTACAATCCGCCGCGCTTGTCGACGTAGTAGGCCGGTCGGCTCTTGCCCGTACTTGATCCTTTGCGGTCGAGGGGGTGGACATTGACGAACTCTGTCTTTTTCTGACTTTCGCCACGGAACTTTTGCAATCGCTCGCCTCGTAGCCAGCCGGCTTTGCGGTGCCTCTCGGCAGCCTTCCTGCCAGCATCCTCGATGACTCGCTTGCAATCAGGATCGAGCGGACTAATATGCAACATCCGCACCTCGTGCTGATCCTCGAGCTGACGCTCAAGTACATCCGAACTCATAGCTCCCCTTACTAATCTAGCGGCGCCCTATCGACGGTCGTCGTGAGCATCAATACTTTAACATAAATAGAGATACTACGCAACTATGCTAAGCGAGCCACTTGCGCTTTGGGCGGAACATCGAACGTACAAGTTCTTCGTCGAATCCAGTCGGCACCTTGCCTGTCGAGGCGTAGTAGTACGCCGCGGTCATGACGATCTGTTGTAGTGTATTCGAAAGAAGAGCAATCCCCACTACGGACGCGAAGAATATAATAGCGGCAAGTATCGCGAGACTGACCGACTGAAAACCAATCGATAGCGCGAACAGACCAAGTACGACAACCATGGTGCCGATTGTGGCAACAATACTAATAACACCGAGTGTCAAACCGATAAATACGCTCTCGGCCCAGATGTCGACAAATGTTTTGGCAGATTTCTTGACTACCCTCACTGGGTTGGTTTCATTGGTACTCATGATCACAGGGATTGAGAACATAGACGCCACGCTCCAGGTGGCACCCGCAAGCCACACGGCAATTTTACCCGCAAACGGCACGCGATCGGCGATAATGCTGAGTACCAACCCTACCGTCACCTGAAGACCGGTATATTTTACCAAACTACCCGATTTGCTTTTTGCAGCAGCGAGCGACTCTCGCATCGTAGGGTCTTCTCCGTCAAAGCGGCGAAATGCCGCATGTGAAATTGCTCCGGCAAAAAAGTTCGTCACAAAATAGGTTGTCATAAGGTAAGCGGCTAGCAAAAGGTAGTACTTCCAGTCAAATGACCATGCTTGATCATCGGCTACGAAGAAATGTGGGACGGCAAAGATACCTACAGCCACATATGCCACAAATACCAGCATATTCAATAACGCGCTGATTGCACTAATTCCAATTACTTCTTTATCGAGCATCATTACTCGCCATGCAGCGCGGGTCACTTTGACGCTGACACCCATCTTACTTTCTTTCTTATCTTTGTTCATTATTTTAACTCCTTACTTTCGTTCATAAATTCTTTTGATAAAAACACATCTGCAATATTACGTTTGAAAAATAGCCGCAGCGCCTGCTCACCTGGCGGGGCCAATGTATACACTTTTAGTGCCGGGCCACCATTCACACTTGGAACATCACCGCTTGTCAGAAGATCCATCTTCTTAAATCGAGTAATTGATCGGTACAGACTCTTCTCGTCTACTGTTAGATTGGTCGGTATCTCCTCCTCTATATACTGCTTTATCTGACGCACATGCTTTGGTCCTCGATGGAGCGCCAAGAGTATCCAAAAAGTTAAGAGGCCTTTTTTGTAGCTCTCTTCCCAGGCTTCGACAACTTGCTCACTATATGATCGATTCTCTATCATTGTAACTATAAGTATACTACCGCTTGTAGAATAGTCAATAGAATAATTTATAAAATAAAAACCCACCTACATAGCGGTGGTTTAGATACCGGTTGACAGCCCAGTACGGCCAACCGATATCTCAGAGACCAGGTTCCGAGACCAGCTGCAAACCTCCAAGAGGTGCAGCTTCTTGCCTACTGCAAGTGATAGCTCGCCAGATAGTATCACAGCTCACGCCGTCACACCCTTCATGGCAGGCCCTTAGTAATGCACACATCTCGTCGATACTGTGACGACAGACGTCGCACCAGAATACGTAGAGATCCGCACCATAAATACCTAACTCGTCAAGCATCGTCAAACACAATTCCGTCTCTTCGCCCACCGGCTCGCCTAACCTCCTTTTGCAACAAAGAAGATCAAGTAATACGATAGCGGCGCTCGAGTTATCGTTCATCAGTCTGCGCAGTAACGGCGCATGACCTTGATCGACCTCTGGTTGCGTATGTCGAAACATATCGAAGGTCCCGTCTCTTGAACGTCCTATGCAGGCTGCATAGTACCTACACTATATTCCTTTGTTGTTAAAACGTCAATGCGCGATTATAACAAAAAACCACCTCTGTTATGAGGTGGTTTTTGTAGAATTCATCTACTATTTGCTTGCGCGTTTTTCGATGATTTCCTGTGCCACGTTTGGTGGTACTTCTTCGTACTGCGCAAGCTCCATAGTTGAAGCCGCACGGCCCTGGCTCATTGAACGAATGTCGCCAGTGTAGCCGAACATACTTGCAAGCGGTACGATTGCACGTACTAGCTTGGCACCGCCCATCAAATCATCCATAGATTCGATGCGGCCACGACGAGAGTTAAGGTCACCGATGATATCACCCATGAACTCTTCTGGAGTCGTGACTTCCACCTTCATGACAGGCTCAAGTAGGATTGGTTTCGCTGCCTTGATACCATCGCGAGTTGCGAGTGATCCCGCCAACTTAAAGGCCAATTCGCTTGAGTCGACATCGTGGTAGCTACCATCGTAAAGTGTCGCCTTGACGTCCACTACTGGATAGCCGGCAATAACACCGCCCTCAAGTGTTTCACGCACACCAGCTTCAACTGGCTTGCGGTATTCCTGAGGAACCACACCACCCTTGATGGCGTCGAAGAACTCGAAGCCCTTACCAGTTTCGTTTGGTTCAAAGCGAATCCACACGTCACCGTACTGACCACGTCCACCAGATTGTTTGGCGTGCTTACCTTGCATTTCGGCCGTACCCTTGATTGATTCACGGAACGCAACTTGAGGCTCACCAATGTTTGCTTCAACGTTAAATTCACGCTTCATACGATCGATAAGGATGTCGAGGTGAAGCTCGCCCATACCAGACATGATCGTCTGACCGGTTTCATCATCGGTGTGAACACGGAAGGTAGGATCTTCTTCAGCAAGACGCTGCAAGGCGATACCCATTTTTTCCTGGTCGGCTTTTGTCTTTGGCTCAACAGCAATCGATACCGGTGGGTCTGGGAAAGTAATTGACTCAAGGGCCATTGGATGCGCAGGGTCAGTGAGTGTGTGACCAGTAAAGGTACCCTTAAGGCCCACGACTGCCGCGATGTCACCGGCGCCGACAGAATCGATCTCTTCACGTTTGTCAGCGTGCATACGAACGATACGTCCAACGCGCTCTTTTTCACCAGTAGTGGTGTTAAGAACGTAGCTACCAGCAGTCAATCGACCAGAGTAAACACGAACAAAGATCAGCTTACCAACAAATGGGTCGGTCGCAAGTTTGAAAGCGAGAGCTGCTGTTGGCTCTGATTCGTCAGGCTTGCGTGAAACTTCGTCGCCAGTCTTAGGATTTTTGCCCCAAATAGCATCGACATCAAGCGGACTAGGAAGATAGTCGGTCATGATATCGAGAAGCTTCTCTACGATCACACCACGTCCATCGCCACCAGACACAAGGAAGAAGTCACCGGCAAGCACACGCTTGCGAAGACCGCGCTTTAGCTCTTCGGTAGTAATTGCATCGACACCACCGTCAAAGAACTTGTCCATCAATTCGTCTTCGGCTTCAACAGCCGCTTCAACGAGAAGTGCACGAGCATTAGTTGCTTTTTCAAGCATATCGGCAGGAATTTCACCCTCGACAAGCGCCTTGTCAGTGTAGTCACTGTAGGTGTAAGCTTTCATCTCAACGAGGTCGACAAGACCGTTGATGTCTTTTTCAAATCCAATAGGAAGATGGACAGGAAGAGCATTCTTTGAAAGACGCGTATGGATGCTTTCAAGAGATTTGTAGAAGTCACCACCCGTCTGGTTGATTTTGTTGATGAAACAGATACGTGGCACACCGTATTTGTTCGCCTGGCGCCATACGGTTTCAGACTGAGCTTCAACGCCCATCTTACCGTCAAAAATAGTCACCGCACCGTCGAGGACACGAAGTGAACGCTCAACCTCAGCAGTAAAGTCGATGTGACCCGGAGTATCGATGATGTTAATCTTGTGACCCTTCCAGAAACAAGTAACGGCAGCAGAAGTAATCGTAATTCCACGTTCTTTTTCCTGAGCCATCCAGTCAGTGGTAGCACCATCGCCATCACCACGAACCTCACCGATTTTGTGATTGATACCAGTGCGGTATAGAATACCTTCAGTAGTAGTGGTCTTACCGGCATCGATGTGCGCGATAATACCGATGTTACGAAAGTCCTTTAGCGGGACATTTTTTTGTGCCATGGAGTATGTCTTCCTTTATTGGTTAATTTTCATTGCTAATTTTTGACATAAAAAATAGCTCATCTCTTGTATTATACCAAAGAATTGCCGCTGTGACTAGAGTGCGGAGCGGTAGATGTGTTCGCGAATCGAATACATCGACTCGACACATCGGAGCGGAATACAGAGCAACGACGGCTCCCAATTCGGATCACTGCTATAAACAATCAGTTCTATCCATGGCGTATATCGACAAGGGGTCGTATCACTGTTGTCGTCCAATGGTCGCAGCACGATAGCATTCGGATTTACGATAAGACGAAGTTCCGACAAGTCGTCTTCGGTACCGGGTGCGTCAACCATATAGTCGACAACATATGGGAGGCCCTCGTCAAATTGCATAGACTCGAAGAGATGCTTTTGAATATCGATAATAAACTGCTCAGCGCCTTCTTCAAAAAGATCAAGATCGACATAGTAATCTTTAAAGCCAAGAACTCGTAAATCGTCTTTTTCATCCTGTCGCTGAAGCCGATTATTAATAAATAGCACTTCATCAGCGTGATGATAGAGGAGTCGCTTCTCGACAGTCTCATACGAATCATTGGGAAATTGGCTTATCATCTCGTCTCGAAACATCGCCACACCTCTTCCCGCTACAGAGAATGAATATCCGACTTTATAGCTTGTCAGGACTTCGTCGTCCATAACTGCCGCAACGGGAATGATCGTAAAGCCCATAGAAGTAAGTGGCTCATCTTCCACCGCATACCGATCGTAACTTGGAATATCTTTAGTGATTTTCCCCTGATCAGCGAGTATATTCCCTGTCACATATAGCGTCGTGTTCATAAATCGCCAATCGCGGTTAAGAGAATCTTTAAAGGCCGCGCGCTCAACCTCGGACGATTCAAGGCTATTTAAAATATCCTCTATTTCATCGGCCTTGGTATTGACTGAATCTATATAGGGATCATAGGCCAGTTCCTCGAGGCGCTCGAGTGGTCCAAATGATACAGTTCGTCGCTCTAATCCCTGGCGCTCTTCCATGTAAAGATACTACAACCTGCTTGGCATTTTGTATATATTCTTAAGAGATATATTTCGAGATTTGCTAAGCTAATAGTATGTTTGGTCTATTTAGCAACTTCGATAGTCGAATAAATGCGCGAATAGCACTCTGGCCACGATGGCTCAGTTCTTATATGCATACCGTTAGTTTTATTGGCTTGCCAATCATCACTCTCTCGATTGGCGCTTTTGTTTTTCTTTGGGGTGTGACACATGCGAACACACGGCTCTGGATGGCGGGCGGAGTAGCAATAATGACAGTGGGGCTCAATGCAGTGGCAAAGATTGCGTTTCAACGTGAGCGACCGTCTACTGGGTACGTCGAGGAGATGCTTATTCATAGCTACAGCTTTCCGAGTGGCCACAGCGCTGGCTCCATGGTCACCTATGGTCTCCTAGCCTTTGCTGCCCTACACACCCTTTCTGGCCCATGGGGAATTATTTGCGCCGCAGCTCTTGGCTTTCTTATCTTATCGATCGGTATCTCTCGCATCTACCTAGGTGCTCACTTTGCCAGTGATGTTATTGGTGGCTGGCTCATCGGCGCAGGCGGCCTCGCTATTATCATTTTCATTATCAAGCCGGCTTTATCATGAAGATAACACTAGTCTATAATCCAAAATCCGGCAGCTCCCGCCCGGTGACCGAATTAAAAAGGCTGTTTAGCGTACATGGCATTACTGTTTCCAGTGCCGTTCCTATCAAGCACGGCCTTCACGCAGCACTCAAGACACCGATTAATAACAGCGAATATATTGCTGTTATTGGCGGGGACGGTACAATCGGAACTGTCGCGAGTCTCCTCGCGGGCACGAATGCAACACTCATTCCGCTCCCAGGGGGGACCCTCAATCATTTTACAAAGGATCTTGGAATTGATCAGGACCTTGAGACTGCAATCAAAAACCTAAAGACAGCGAAGCCACGGCGCATTGACATCGCATCAGCTAATAATCTCCATTTCATCAATAACTCAAGTATCGGCGTATACCCCGCGTCACTCCACGCTCGTAAACGGCTCGAAGACCTGTTTGGAAAATGGCCGGCGGCTATTGTCGGAAGTCTACGCGCCCTCATTCGCTATCGAACATATGAGGTCGAGATTAACGGCCAGCACTTAGTAACGCCGTTTGTATTTGTAGGCAATAATGACTACAGGCTTGATGCGCTTGGACCCGAACGTCGTACGTCACTCACAGAGGGCGTACTCTCCGTGTATATATTAAATTCCTCAACGCGCTGGGCGCTCGTGAAAGTATTTGCGCATGCGCTAGTGGGAAGACTGGATGTCCTTGGTGACTTCATCGCTTTTAAAACGACGTCCTTTACGATTACATCAAAGCACGCAAGACTTTCGGTATCTCACGATGGAGAAGTAAGCCGCGTCAGCACACCACTCACCTACAGTATCGAAAAAGCTCAGCTGAACGTTCTTTAACGATAGTTAATGAACTGCAATGCAAAATCATAATCAGCGCCTGATAGTAGCTGAATTACCTGCTGCAGCTCATCCTTACTTGGGCTTGTCACGCGCACGGCATCGCCCTGAATCTGTGCTTTTACCTTTGGCGCTTCCTCGCGGAGCTTTTTTGTAATGAGCTTGGCGTTATCCTGAGACAGACCTTGCTTAAATGGAATTTCCCAAGTAGATTTGAGATTACTCTCGACCGGCTCCTTCGAAAGATCGAGCACTTTCGAACTTTGCTCGCGAGATGCGAGTTTTTTACGAACAATATCAAGTACCGCATCAAGCTGCCATTGTCCACCTCCAATGATCTTGAAGCCAGCCTTATCACCGAGCCACTCAATGGTCGCGGGCGTGCCCTTAAAGTCGTAGCGATTACCAATTTCTCGCTCTACTTGCGCGAAAACGTTGTTCATCTCTGCTTTGTCGTATTCAGAAACTATATCAAAAGAAAATGTTGCCATGTATCCATTATATCAGAGCCGAACATCAGTGACGACGAACGGGAGTCGCGACGATAATCAAGCGAGCGTGCGGCAGCAAGCACGCCGAGACGCCTAGTTGCGTCATGAAGGTCCATCGCATACAGCTCCTGCCTATCCGGCATTAAGCCCACGACCCCATCCTCGCACTGCTCAAGGTAATCGTAGAAATCCTGAGGCGTAGGTGCATAGCGATCTACATAATCGTTTGCCAAGCGATGAGCATAAGTTCCGCTTTGAATCATTTCCTGCTTCCATCTGTCCGAGCTAATTGCGCCCCTTCCAATTTTAAATAGCCGATCGATCTGACTCTGCTCCCTTACCCGTGCCGCCATCACCTCTTCGCTCGGTCGAGGCGGAGGCAGACCGACCTCGTGTCCATAGTTGTGCAGCTGCGTTGTCATCCGCATCATAATCGAAGCAGTTTCTCTATACCTATAGGCGATTGAGTCCCGACCGTCTCCATGGTATTCACGGCGCGGATGAGCAAGATGATGGATATTATTACGGTCCGGCCATACATACGAATGATCAACCGTACTAAGAAGCAACTTAAGATATGCATCCGGGTCTGGTACCCCATAATCATCCAGCGGAACACGAAGCTTATCGGTTGCTCTAATCTTGCCGCTTGAGTCTTGCGCCAGTAGCAGTGAGCTCTCGACGGGTGGCAGGTGAGGGATGCGGGCACCGCTACGCACGACAGCCTGCACCTCACTCATACTAGTCCCCGATTTCCCTATACATCGTAGTGCTCATGTTATTTTCATTTATACACTACATATGGTGGTTGAGCAATACCGATTCCGTAGCTACATTGCCGCTCTTCGCATCTGACTCTCTGGAACTGGTTGTGAGAACATAACGACGAGCACCACCACGACACCAACAAGGATATGAGGTAACCATGCGTTCACCGCTTGATCAATAAAGCCAAACAGAAATGGTGATACGGCAAGAAATACCGCAGCCAACACATCTATTGCTAAGTGATATTGAAAATCTATCAGCTTAAAGACACCGAGCTCATATTGCGTAAGCAGGCTGTAAATGAGAAGTATGATACCTAGCACCATCGGAACCACAACGGCCGCTCCGCCAACCGCCTGAAATCCAAATATAACTGGAGCAAAGAACAAAGCAGCAGCCACTATATAATCCAATATACCGTGAACCTTTGATGAAATGAATTTCATACGCACCTCCTAACTAGTTACTACGCCCGTATCATACAGTCCTCGAACCTCGCTGGCTGTGATATATCTCACACACATGAGATTTTCACTCTACTTTAAGGCAGGCTCCACGATGACAAGGTCACTCAATGGAATTTGCACCGCTCGATCCTCATGCGTACCTGCCAAAAAAATATCCTGGCGCTGCATTGACTGGGCAATCAATAAGTGAGACTCGATACCCGGCAGATAGCGGGCAGTTCCCTTATCACTGCGATACACCCTCCACTCCGATGAGCCTGCAATAGGACTGCGATACATGTTCGTGTTAATATTCAACTTTTGAGGCAACCCAAGATGTACCGACAATAACTCAAGCAGAAGATCAATAGGAACACTGGAATCTGGCATTTTCTCAACATGCATCAGAAGTAGCTGCACCTTAACGGAGAGCTCATGAAGAAATCTGACATTCTCGATAGCCTGCCCTGTTGCAAGTTTATCGATGAACTCGACAGCCTCTACAATCTCCCATGGAACATTTTTTGACATATGATCGAGCTTCATGCGAATCTCATCAAGCTGCTGTTCCTTTTGCTCCCGTTCAAACTCGATCTGTGACACGTCTACCGGACAAAATGTCACAAGAGCACCCTCCGAGAACGGCAGCGTCGTATCGTATCCAGTAATAATCTTTGCTCCAATCGTGCACCGATATCCATTGTCATGTTCAGTCACAAGGTAGCCGTATCCGGAAAAGTTTCCCGTTATTGTCTCTAGCCGGTCAAGATCGCGCGGACGACGCACAATAAATCTTTGTCCATCAATCTGCGACCTGCCTTCTGCAAGCAGTACTCTCTCGGCCGAAACTGATGCCCTTTCGCCCATCAGAGACGCCTCACCCGCAAAACTGTTGAGTTGCTCGCAGCGATCCCTTGCTATTCTATCCAGCTCCTCATATGTAAGCGGTTGCTGCTCAACCTCCTGTTGAAATCTTTTGGCCACGAAGAACATCTCTTCGGAAGGTAAAGGGGGTTTGGAATATTCAGGTGAAGAATCGTCTGGAATTCGTTCGGCCATAGCAGCTCCTCTATTCATACTATACAGTAGCCGCCAGACATAAAAAATATCCCCGCTTGATGCAGGGATATTTAGAATTGCGCCGTGAGCTATTAGCTGCGGGCAAAGTGAGCGAAGGCACGGTTTGCCTCTGCCATCTTGTGGGTGTCTTCCTTCTTCTTGAAGGCAGCACCGGCTTCGTTGTATGCATCAACGATTTCAAGTGCAAGACGTTGTGCGTAAGGCATACCGCTACGAGCACGCGCAGACTGTACAAGCCAGCTAAATGCGTAGTGCAGTTGACGGTGGCCAGCAACTGGGAATGGAATTTGGTAGTTTGCACCACCGACACGACGAGATTTAACTTCGAAGTTTGGTGAAACATTCTTAAGAGCGCGTTCGAATACCGCTAGTGGGTCTTCTGAATCAAGCTTCTTAGCTGCGATTTCAAGTGCAGTGTAAACAGCACGTTCTGCAACAAGTTTTTTACCATCAAGCATAGACTTGTTGATAAGGCGCTGCACCATTGGGCTCTGATACTTACGATCAGGTGATGGAACGCGTTGTAGTGATTTAGTTACTTTACGAGGCATTACTTATCTTCCTTCTTAGCACCGTACTTAGAACGGCCTTGCTGACGCTTGGCAACACCCTGGAGGTCGAGCGCACCACGAACAATGTGGTAACGAACACCTGGGAGGTCTGGCACGCGACCACCGCGTACGAGCACAACAGCGTGCTCCTGGAGGTTGTGACCTTCACCACCGATGTAAGCCCAAACTTCTTGACCGTTAGTCAAGCGAACACGAGCAACTTTACGAAGTGCTGAGTTAGGCTTTTTTGGTGTCTTTGTCGTTACTTTGATACATACACCACGCTTTAGTGGGGCATCTTGATCGTAGTAACGAGTCTTTAGTGCATTGTGGATACGGCCGAGCGCAGGTGATTTACTCTTTTTGTTAGCAATCTTGCGAGGCTTTCGTACCAATTGATTGATTGTTGGCATTAAAACTCCTGTTATTCACTTATTGTCGAGGTAAGATGTACCTCTTTTGTATAGTCTGGCTTCAGCATCGCCTCGCTATGTCATCCTCTAGGGCGTTCGCCTGGCGCGTACACATTCAATACGCCTGGCAATCCTTAGAGAGGAAACTCATAAATGATCATAACAGATATGCACAGTTATTTCAAGATAAAAGAGGAGCCCGGGAAGAGCTCAAGCGAATTCCTTCGCGGGCTCCTCTCCGAGCTTCAAATCGATGCAACTAGCTGCCTGTGTGTAGCCAGTTTTTCGACAGCAAATGCCGCTCTGTCGAGGTTATCGGCCTTCAGCAGCGAAATCACGCCGCGAAAGTTTTGTTCTTCCAGTAGGCCGGTGCGGGCGTTGGGGTGCTTAATCAGCACACCACTGAGCGCTCGCACATCGTTCTCAGGGAGAACATTGCCGAATTTTTGACAGATCAGTCGAGACATCTTAGCAAGCTGGTTGTGCCTTTTGCGCAACTTCGCTTCTCGCTTCGGACTCGGCGGCATCCCTACATAGTCAAACTTGGACATCTTTGCCCCCAGGCTTTGTATTGGACTATAACGGGCTCGACTTTCGACATCGAAAATCGTGCTGCATTTAGAATATTCCTGCATTGCTAAAATTGCAATAGTATTTTTTGACATGAAAAGGCCCGTTGAATGGGCTCGAGTTGAGCTGTGCTCAACGGGCCTTTTTCAACGGGCGCATACCCCGTGAGATTGGCGGCTAAATGCCGGCCAACTTGTGCTTTTCCTGAAAGCGCAAGATCTTGTCACAGAGGGTAGGGTTTGACGCTGCGTTCTCACGGGCAAGTGCCCGCAACGCGGCGGTCGTCTCCCGAAGGTACGTCGCATTCTTGACGTCATCGCTCTGATCTCCAAACTTGTGCTTGGCCTCTTCAACAATAACCTCGTCGTCTGCAATTGCATTTCCCACAGTATCTCCTACGGTTGTGTGCTTACGCACCGACGGACGTCGGCGAGCAGTTTGCGGATCTGCAACGAGTTGATCGTTGGCATTGGGCAGCGCCCAAGCGCCATTACTAGCGCACTAACCAACTCCTCTCCCGTTGTCGCGAGTGCAATCTCCGGATTTTCGATCCGGATATGCTCGACGGTCTCTTGACCATCACTTATTGTCACACACTCAACGTGCATGATCAACAGATACCGCACGGCCTTATTCTTGAGCCGCAGTATCTCCTCGTTCATAACGCCCCCTGCTTTCAATAAGACAGTTGTTGTCACGCTAGGTCCTTCCCGTTATCAGTCAGCTCAAGAAGAGCCGAAACGATTGATTTCAAGACAGTGTGATAATACCATAAAACTAAGTAAAAAGCAATACCCCTGTTCTTTCGAACAGGGGTATTAGATTGAATGACCGAGACTAACTAGGCAGCTAGCTCAAGGTCTTCCGCGATCTCTTCTTCGAGATCATCATCTTCGTGGTGGTAGTTAGCCGCACCAGTACCGACAGGGATCTTGCGACCGATGATCACATTCTCCTTAAGGCCATGGAGGCGGTCAACACGACCAGTTGTTGCAGCATTGATCAATACACGAGTCGTGTCTTGGAATGATGCAGCAGATAGGAAGCTGTCGCTCCAGATTGACACCTTGGTGATACCGAGGAGCAATTGAGTGTAGCTCACAAGCTCTTTAGCTTCGGCAGCGAGCTCGGCGTTCATGTCGACAACAGCAGCCTTCGATACGATATCACCAGTAACGAATGTACCGTCACCTGGATCTTCGATCTGTACGCGGCTAAACATCTGACGAACGATGATCTCGAGGTGCTTGTCGGCAACGTCTTGACCCTGTGCGGCGTAGATACGAAGCACTTCGTTCACGATGTAGCGCTGCGTTGCTTCTGTACCCTTAAGGCGCATCAGGTCGTGCAGGTTCAATGAACCAGCTGTCAAACGATCACCAGCTTCAACGCTGTCATTTGCACTCACAACAAGCTGCATTGTGCCAGGGATTTCGTAGCGAACAGGTGCGCTTGCGTTTGCGGCAAGAACAAGTGTATCTTCTGCTACTTCAACAACACCGTCGAATGGCGCAACGAGTGGCTTGCTTTCGCTCTCACCAGTTGCAAGTACGTCACCAACCTTGACATTGCTGCCAGATTTAACGGTCACCGTGCGGCCTTCGAGTGCAATACGCTCGACGTGACCAGCGGCTGGAGTAACTTGAACGATATACTTCTTGCCATCTTCCCACACATCTACGAGACCAGTTACTTCAGTCATGAAGGCCTGACCCTTTGGAGAACGTGCTTCAAAGAGCTCTTCAACACGTGGGAGACCCTGGGTGATGTCTCCACCAGCTTCTCCACCCTTGTGGAAGGTCTTAAGGGTTAGCTGCGTACCAGGCTCACCGACAGACTGAGCGGCGATAACACCGACAGGCTGTGCGTTATCAACCAAGTGACCAGTCGACATGTCGATACCGTAGCTCTTGCGTGGAATACCACGAAGATTCTTGGTAGAAAGAACGCTCTGGATCTTTACGCTTTCAATGTCCTTGTCGGCATCAATTGCATCTGCAATCTTCTGCGTAATGAGCTCGTCCTTACCGATGTGTCCTGGAATCTCTTCGGCAGTAAAGCGACCAAACAAACGGTTCGAGAAATCGATCATCGTAAGCTCAGTTTCGCTGCGGTAGATAGCGTAGCCTTCATCATCGCCAGCTTCGTCTTCAACAGTGAAGACATCTTGTGACACGTCAACAAGACGACGAGTAAGGTATCCTGAGTCGGCAGTCTTAAGCGCGGTGTCGATCAGACCCTTACGCGCACCACGGGTAGCCACGAAAGCTTCCAGTGATGAAAGACCCTGCTTGTAGTTGCTTCGAATCGGAAGCTCAATCTCGCGGTTAGCCGAGTCAACCATGATACCGATCATAGCTGATGCCCATTTAACGTTTGAGATATCACCACGAGCACCAGAGTTAACCATGACAGAGATACTTGTATCCATGCCGCTGAGCTGACTCTGGAGGAAGTCGGCAATCTTACGGTCGGTGTTACGCCATGCGGCTACGGTAAGGTTGTAACGCTCATCTTCGGTAATAAGACCATCGTCGAATTGTTCAGAGATGAGGGTTGTCTTAGCGTCACCTTCGGCAACGAATTCACCAGTTTCACTAAACTCGATGTAGTCGTCCTTACCAGTTGATACAGCGGCGATCGTTGCAAAGCGGAAGGCAAGACCCTTCATGCGGTCAGCAGTACGAGCCGTTTCTTCAGCACCTGAGTCGATGAAGATCTTTGCAAGCACTTTCTTAAGCTGCTTCTTACTCTGGATAGAGTTATCGTATGGATACTCCGCAGGAAGAATCTCATTGAAGAAGACACGACCAAGCGTTGTATCGCGAATTTCACCCTTAGTAAACACACGAATTGGTGTTTGAAGTTGGATCGCACCCTTGTCGTATGCCATCTCAGCTTCGTAAACAGAGCTGTAGGCTTTACGAGTTTCAGTCTGAGCACTTGGCTTTTCGTACGTAAGGTAGTAGTTACCAAGCACGACGTCCTGACCAATGTTGAGCACTGGTGCACCATCGGCAGGCTTTAGAAGGTTGTTTGTTGCACTCATAAGCTCACGTGCTTCACGCTGCGCTTCTTTTGAGAGTGGCAAGTGAACAGCCATCTGGTCACCATCGTAGTCGGCGTTGAATCCGTTGGCTACGAGTGGGTGAAGCTGAATAGCCTTACCTTCAACAAGCTTTGGTTGGAAAGCCTGGATTGAAAGACGGTGAAGTGATGGCGCGCGGTTCAAGAGAACGTACTTGCCTTCAATCACGGCATCAAGTGCATCCCACACAAGTGTGTCACCTGCTTCGATCAAACGAGTTGCACTACGGATGTTGTGCGCGTGCTCGCCCTTTAGGAGCCAGCTGATAACGAATGGCTTGAACAGCTCGAGGGCCATCTGCTTCGGAAGACCACACTGGTCGATCTTTAGCTTTGGACCAACAACGATCACCGAACGGCCAGAGTAGTCAACACGCTTACCAAGAAGGTTCTGACGGAAACGACCCTGCTTACCCTTTAGCATGTCGCTAATGCTCTTGAGGCGGCGACGGCCACCTGTTGCGTTAACGGCACAGCCACCACGGGCAGCGCTGTTATCAACAAGTGCGTCGACTGCT
>CAMLGO010000008.1 GCA_946479665.1 uncultured Candidatus Saccharibacteria bacterium | reverse complement strand
AAAAGCTCGCGTTCGTATTTGTGTTGTGCTGATCTTTTGTGCAGCTTGCATGTTCGTGATCTCACGGCACAAGCGAAGATATCACGTACTCAGCTTCGCGAGCAGACGACGCCCATTCGCCGGATTGAACGCCTAAAGGCAAATCTTGAACGGATAATATCCAGCCTCTAGCTGCACCATTGTGCAGTAGGGGTAACATCGACGCATCGTAAAGTGGCGCCCTGTCTTGCTCTTGATAAGCACAAGTGTTTTAATGAGAGTAATGAAAAGACGTGGGCGAGAGACTGGTTTTACGATTGTTGAATTGCTTATCGTGATTGTTGTTATCGGCATTCTTGCGGCCATTACTATCGTGGCCTACAACGGTATTCAAGAGCGGGCACGGCTTGCGAGTGCGATGGCGTTTGAGCACCAGCTGCAATCAAAGTACGGTGCGAGTGCCACTGGTAATTGGAGCTTCGACGAATGTAGCGGGACGACAATGAAGAATAACGGCTCGCCGCAAACCACCGATGCAATTTCCACCGGTACGGCAACATGGGTGACTGACACGGCGACGGGAAGAGGGTGCGCTTTGCGGTTTGATGGAGCAACGCGTATCGAAACGACGGCTAGTCTGGGCGCGACACTATACGTCAAGGCGGCCTGGATCAGAGTTGCTTCCAACCAGGCATGTGTGAATATCATGTCGCGCGGCGTGAACAATGGTGCCGATGCACCGTTCTGGTTGACGGGCTGTAAGCTAACCGCTGGTTATCAAGGGACTTATACAGCAGTACAAGCGCCGCAGATTATGAATGATGGCAAATGGCACTATGTAGCAGTAATTTGGGAGAACGGTAATTTGACTTTGTATAGTGATGGTAAGCAAGTCGCCTCGACCGCGGGTACGCCTGCACCGACGCCAATCGGCGGTACGGTCTCAATCGGCTCCCATACAAATGGTAACTTTTTTGTCGGTGATATCGACAATCCATTCGTCGCGGCCGAGTAGATGAGTGGGCGTTTGAGGGCTGCTAACTTCGATATGATATCAACAGGAATCGCATAGTCAAAATACACATCCATTATCATTAGTGCTATTGCTTGCTTTTTGGATAAAGAATGTTGCATAGTGTCTATCAATGAATAAGATGTATCCCGCGCTACACTATGATGTCGTCCGTCGCTCAGACGATTCTGTCCAGTTCGATGATCACTTCGATGAGCTGTGTACTTTCTTTCAAGATGCATATGGCGAAGGTTACAACGGCAACGACAGTTTATCAAAGAAGCTCGAAGAGTCTGATACAATCGCGCAACTCCATCTTGGCGACAGCCTGGCTGCCGCGGCATTAAGCGGTCTTGGCCGAATCACGAGTATTGGCTCCGCTTCACACTTGAATAGGCTAGCGAGAGAAAATACTGATGTTGCCAGTCGGTTCGATACGATGGTTCAGCTGCTACGTGGTACAAAGACGACCGAGGGCATTGATTGGATAAGTATCGGTATCGAATACGACCGAATGAGTAGTGCCGCAGCGCTTGGTGGCTTGCGGCGGATTAATTGCCAGAGTAAAATTGTTTCATTACTTAGTACGATTGACGAAGCAAATCGCTACGATATCGTGTCCGTTGAGGATGGTACGGTGATTGTGAAAAAAGGCTACGTTCAGAAAATATATGCAAAAGAAGGATGTGATTGCTATGACCGCGACGAAACAGATCGACACATGTTTGAATAGAAAAACAATTCTCTGTTTTGGTGACTCTAATACGTATGGACAGCACCCCGATCGTCCTGAGCGTTTTAACGAGTCGCAGCGGTGGACCCGCTTGCTGCAGCAGCGACTAGAAGACCGGGCGTATGTCATCGAAGAGGGCCTGGGTGGACGAACAATCGATCGCGAACATCCTGATCCTAAAAAGCCGACCAAGAACGGTTGGACATATTTCCGGCCATGTTTCGAGAGTCATAATCCTGATGCGGTGATTATCGTGCTTGGTACGAACGATTGTCAGATTTCACATCAAAAATCAGCTCGTGACATTGCCGATTCGCTTGAGAAATATATTACGTACGCCAAGGATGGGGGCGTGCGGTCTATATTGCTCGTCGCGCCGTTACCACTCGATCCTGTGCGACTGATTGATCCTGCAACGGGGCTATCAAGCAAGGGTACGTTTGATTACGATTCAGTCAAAAAATCAATTGAATACGTTGCCGAGCTGCTACGCGTGGCGACGAAGTATGATGTCGGTTTCCTTGACGCGAGTGACTACGTGCAGCTAGGTGAGGATGGATTGCATTGGGACGAGGCGAGTCAGGCATTGTTTGCAGACGCTGCCGCGCAATGGGTCAACACCGTTCTATAGGCTTAGCGCAATACACTCCGCAGGTAAACTGCTCTGTCGGTGGTATAATAAAAACATCACTCGCTACAAGAGCGACGTAAGTGGTGGATAGAGAAATTTGTTGTTCACAAATTCCTGTACCCGTTACTTATCGCTCACATAATAAGGCGAGTAAACAAAAAAGGAGGACATACTATGTCTACAATCAACCCTACCGGTAAGGATATTATTTCTGTTACCACCGAGCTTTGCGGCCGTCCGCTTAAGCTCGAAGTCAACCGTGTCGGTTTCCGCACCTCGGCTTCAGTACTCGTAACGTACGGCGAAACGGTCGTGCTTGGCACGGCTATGGTCGGCAAAAAACCACTCAGCGGCATGGACTATTTTCCACTTAGTATCGACTATGAAGAAAAGTTTTATGCAGCTGGCAAGATCAGCGGCAGCCGCTTTATTAAGCGTGAAGGTCGCCCAAGCGATGAAGCAATTCTTATTGGTCGCCTGATTGACCGTCCAATCCGTCCACTCTTTCCAAAAGGTTACCGCCAAGAAGTGCAAAACGTGGCAACGGTCCTTTCAATGGATCCAACCTTCCGCCCAGATATGGTTGCGATGATTGCAGCCTCTACTGCGCTCATGCTCACTGGTGCACCATTTGATGGTCCAGTAGCTGGTCTTCGTGTGGCACAGGTAAACGGTCAGTTCAAAGCATTTGCCACGCCTGAAGAGCGTGATGCGAGCGATCTTGATCTCGTGGTTGCTGGTATTGAAAGCGGTATTACCATGGTTGAAGCTGGTGCTAACGAAGTGTCTGAAGAAGTCGTTGCTGATGCGCTCGCTTGGGCGTTTGAGGCATTCCAGCCAGCAATCGCCGCGCAAAAAGAGCTTGTTGCCAAGGTTGGCGTCGCGGCGCTTCCGTACGAACTTATACTGCCAAACGAAAACATTCAGACGACTGTTGATGCCTGGATTGATGGCAAGATTGGTGAAGACCTTCGCCGTCCATACCCTGAACGCAACGAACTTGTCTCGACGCTCCGTGATGAATTCCACGCGGCAATGGTTGAGCAAACTGGTGAAGATGACTACAAAGAGCTCCGCGGTGAATACGACGAAGCCTTCACGATGGCGCTTCACAAAGATGTCCGTCAGGGAATCGTTGAGCATGGTCTGCGCCCAGACGGTCGCCGCCTTGATGAGATTCGTCAGCTATCGAGCGAAGTTGCCATCTTGCCACGCGCCCATGGTTCAGCACTCTTTACGCGCGGTGTAACTCAAGGTATGAATATCGTCACTTTGGCACCACTTAGCTACGCGCAGATGGTTGATACGATGGAGCAAAATGACTACGAGCGTCGTTACATGCACCATTACAATGCCCCTGGTTATACTGTTGGTGAAGTTCGTCGCCTAGGCTCTCCAGGACGACGTGAAATCGGTCACGGCTACCTCGCGGAGCGTGCGGTACTGCCAATGCTTCCAACCGAAGAAGAATTCCCATACGCTATCCGTAGCGTAACGGAAATCATGAGCCAGAACGGTTCGACTTCAATGGCTGCGACCTGTAGTTCAGTGCTTGCTCTTATGGATGCTGGTGTGCCATTGAAGCGACCAGTGTCTGGTATCGCTATGGGCCTCATGATGGACGGCGATACGCCATATGTCATGAGCGACATCGCTGATGCTGAAGATTTTGCTGGTGATATGGACTTCAAGGTGACCGGTACTGAAAATGGTATTACTGCGATTCAGATGGATATGAAGGTTCACGGACTTTCAGTCGACATTTTGCGCCAAGCACTTGAAAAAGCGAAGCCTGGCCGTGCGCACATCTTGGCGCACATGCTCACAACGCTTGCAGCACCGAAGACAAGCTTGAGCCCATACGCTCCACGGATTGAAAAGATCAAAATTAATCCAGATAAGATTGGTGCCGTTATTGGTAAGGGCGGAGAAGTGATCAATAAGATTACCGCTGAAACCGGTGCGCAGATCGACATCAAGGAAGACGGCCTCATTACAGTTGCTGCCAGCGATACAAGCAACATCGAAAAGGCGATCAACTGGATCAAGAGCCTTACCGAAGAGCCAGAAGTAGGCAAGATCTACGAAGGTAAGGTGGTGAGTATTAAGGACTTTGGTGCCTTCATTAATATCATGCCTGGTATCGACGGTATGGTGCATATCTCACAACTATCAGATGAGCGTGTTGAGCGGGTTGAAGATATCCTTCACGAAGGACAAATCCTCAAAGTGAAGCTCACCGGTATTGACGAACGTGGTCGCTTGAGTCTAAGCCTTAAAGATATCGAAGCGTAAAACGATTGAGGTTTGCTCATGGAAGCCATAAGTAAGCGTCAGCAGCTCGAGCAAATTGCGGCAGATATTCTTTCGAAGAATATCTGCCCAGATTTGGCCGCGCAAGCGACAAAATTGGTAATGGGCGATGGCAATCCCGATGCCGATATTGTCTTTATCGGCGAGGCGCCAGGGAAGAATGAGGATGAGCAGGGCTTGCCATTTGTGGGTGCGGCAGGGAAGTTCTTGAATGAGATGCTTGCTCAGGCGGGTATGGAGCGTGGCGAGGTGTACATTACAAATATTGTCAAATATCGCCCGCCAAACAACCGCGATCCGCTCCCAGATGAAAAAACGGCGTTTTGGCCATATCTTCTACGCCAACTCGAAATTATTGATCCGAAGGTAGTGATCACGCTTGGCCGTCACAGTATGGAGTATTTTTTGCCCGACGCTAAAATTGGCCAGATCCATGGTCATGCGGTCCGCAAGAAGATTAAATACCACGACGGCCACGAAGGTGAGTGGTTGATCGTACCGCTGTATCATCCAGCGGCTGCGCTTTACAACGGTAGTTTGCGACAGACATTGATCGATGATTTTGTGCGTGTGCCACATATCATTGCCGAGCGTTGATGTTGACTTATTTATATTTTAGTGATATAAGTAATATTAAATAGTATGCAAAATAAAAAATCCGAAAATCTCATTATCGTCCATAACTCAAACAGCACACGGGCTAATAAGATTGACGAAAAGGTATTCGCACCGCTCAAGAAGGCTGGCATCTCGTATGAGATCTACGAAACTGAGTACCCGGATACAGAAGACAATATCTCTCATATGCAGGAGCATATTCCAGCAGCGGCAACAGTGATTGATGCGGCAGGTGATGGTACGGGCATGCAGCTAGCCAACGCTTCTTTACGTGGTGATAAGAACTGGACGCTAGGCTTTATGCCACTCGGTAATTTTAATGATCACACCGGTGCACATGCTGATCACAACCAGACCGTACTTGATCTTATCGATCCATCAACACCAACGGTTGACCGTCACCCTCTTACTATTGATGTTGATGGGGAATACTGGCGTCATGCGCCTGCCTATATGACCATTGGCTGGACGGCCATTGCTGCTGCACAGTTCGGCGATGCCAAGTCGCGTGAAGCTATGAAGAACGCGCCGACTATAGCAAAGCGAGGAAGAAGCCTTATTCAGTTAGCTGGGAATTATTTCCAGAATCGCAAGACACTCTTACCGGCTTTTGAGGCAAACGATATGCGCCGTACCCATAGTACTGATATCTTGGTAGCTAATAATCCACGGGTTGGGGGTATTGTTCGGTTTAACGATACATTTTACGACAAGCCATACTTCGGTATTGATACTGCCATCGACGTCTCAACGATTCCAAAAAATATCCCATTCGGCCTAAAAGCGATCAGCGGCCATACACCCCACGATCGTGTCGAGGAAATGCGACTTGTGTTTGATGAGGTAGCTCATGTGCCTGTTCAGACAGAAGGCGAATTTCAGTGGCTTGATGCAAAAGAGATCTTCGTTTACAAGAATCCTAAAGATGTTATCCAAGTCCTTCACCCCAAGCACTCGCCTCGTTTATAATTTGCGTATCGTCTCGCATTTTGCTATACTAGGTCTACTTACAAAGAGGGTAACGGCTGTCATTTTCAGATAAATCCCTCTCCTCGTATTTTATTTTGCATATTTAATTTATTTCAGAACAAAGGAGAAATAATACACTATGGGTCAACGAAGACTCGGTAACGCTCAGGCAGACGACCAGAACAAACGTCCGCAGCAACAGCAACGACCAAAATCAACCAACACTGTACTTAACAGTACGACCACACGCAAGGGCGAAGTATTTCGCGCTCAGCGTCGCACGAGCGAGAACGTCAATGTTCGCGCCAGCCAGCACGTTATCAACGTACCGGTGAACAAATCTATCTACAACGGCTATCAGGGTCGCCAGTTTAGCTTAGCTGATCAAAAGCGTCAGCCACGCAGTAACAACGCGCCAAAGCTAAAGATCATGCCAATCGGTGGTCTTGGTGAAATGGGTATCGGTAAAAACTGTATGGCGATTGAGTACGATAACGATATTATCGTCATCGACATGGGCTTCTTATTCCCGGGTTCAGACTACCCAGGTATCAACTACATCACCCCTGATATTAGTTACCTTGAAGAGAACAAGCACAAAATTCGTGGTGTTATCTTTACGCACGGTCACCTTGACCACATCGGTGCCTTCCGTCACATTATCGACAAAATTCCTGCTCCGGTATACGGAAGCAAGTTTACGCTCGGTATGGTAAAGCGCACAATGGAAGAAGCAACCAGCGGTTTTGAGCCAGACTACAACGAGCTTGACCCTGAAGCGCACGAGCGCGTCCAGCTTGGTGACAGCTTCAATATCGAACTCGTTCGAGTGAATCACTCAATTCCAGATGCGACTGCGGTAGTTATCCGTACGCCACTTGGCGTCCTTATTGATACTGGTGACTGGCGTTTTGAAGATGCTCCAGTTGATGGTAAAAAGTTTGACCTCGAGCGCATGACCGAAATTGCTGCCAAAGAAGGCATCTTGATGCTCATGAACGAATCAACCAACTGTGAGTCCGAAGGTGGACACGACCACGGCGAGTTTGATATTCAGGTATCAATGGGACAGGTGATGGATAAATATCCAAACAGCCGACTCATCTTGAGCTGTTTCTCATCTCAGATTCACCGTATGCAGGTTATCCTGGAAGAAGCCAAAAAGCACGACCGCAAGGTTGCTTTTGCCGGCTACTCAATGATCCAGAACCTCGAAGTAGCCCTTCGTGCTGGCGTTATTAAGATTCCTAAAGACGTTGTCGTCAAGATGGAAGACGTTGTGAAGCTACCTGACGGTAAAGTAACAATCGTTTGTACTGGTTCACAGGGTGAATTCAACGCCGTGCTTAACCGTATGGCGACTGGTTCACACAAGTTTATTAAGATCAAAAACTCAGATGTTATTGTCTTTAGCTCAAACGCTATTCCAGGTAACGAAAAGTACGTCACGCGTACGGTTGATGGGTTGATGCGTGAAGGCAGTGATGTTATTCAGAATGGTAAAACTCACCTTACCGGTGTTGGTCCGCTCCACCTTTCTGGTCACGGCTACTACGACGACCACGTGAAGCTTTTGAATGCCTTGAATCCGACCTACTACATGCCAATTCACGGAGAATTCCACATGCTTGTCCACAACGCCGAGCTTGCGGAAAAAGAAGCTGGTATCCCACGCGACAATATTTTTGTCTGCGATAGTGGTGACGTCATTGAAATCGACACCGAAGGCGCACGCAAGAACGGCCGTATTCAAGTTGGTGGTAATATGTACGACGACAGCGGTGCAATTGTCTCAGAAGTTGTCCTTAAGGATCGTATCCACATGGCAGCTGAAGGTATGTTCGTGGTTGTTCTGACGCTTGCTCGCGGTAGTGGTCGTCTTATGACTAGCCCAGACATCATCTCTCGTGGCTTTATCTATCTCCGCGATAGTGAAGAGTTGATGGGAATGATCCGTCAGTACCTCAAGCAGAAAGTTGCTCGTATCGGTGGTAAGCGCATCGATATGGATGTTCTTAAAAAGGAACTCAAGGATGAGATTACGCATATTCTATATGACCAAACTCGGCGCACGCCAATCGTGATCCCTGTGATCAACGAAATTGGTGGCGGTGGTGGTGGCCAGAACCGCTCGCAGGGTCAAGGCCAAGCACAGGGAAATGGTGAAGGTCGTCCGCAACGTCGCGATGGTCGCGATAACCGTGACAATCGTGGTCCACGCCCAGAGCCAAAAAAGTTCCCGGCGCCACAGGTGCCCGATACTGAAGCTACCGACACCAAAGCGCGGCAAGCTCAAGACTCTCGACCATACTAGATGGCAACAAAAACCGCTCACTAAGTGAGCGGTTTTTTATCTCCCTAAATACACGAATGATGTACTTAGGGAGATGCCGAACTTACGTGTTCGGCCCCCATGCCTACCATGGGACGATTGAGATCTCCTGCGGGTTAGTCGCCGCTGGGTGAGCCGGTGTCGCTGGCGCTGGCGGCCAGGGGGCCGGTCAGTAGCGTCTGCGCCGCTCGGTTGTTGTGCTTGTAGGGCTGTTTTGCGGCGGATGCCGTCGGACTACTGGAAGTCGAGCGGCGCTGGAGCTGTGTGGTGATGCGGTGCCGAGCATCGGCCTTGCGTCGTCTGTTAGCTCGCAGCCACACGGTGCCCGCAGCAGCAACGATAACAAGCGCAGCGAGGAGGATAACGATAAAGGGATCGACGTTCATGTCGTTCGTGCCTTTCAGTAGATCTCAATGGGTCAACTCGCGCAATGATTGCAGCAAGTTATAATAATCTAATATAATTTACTTACTTTGTCAATACGACAGAGAGAATCGCAGCCATAAGCTACTTGCAAAATATTGTAATTTTTGCTATAATATGCCATATCAATCAGTCGCGAAAACGCATATAATAAAGAATAGTTTATGGCACACAAGAAAAAATCAACACGCAAAAAAGCTCCCGTAAAAGCAGCACCGCAGCATAGTCTGCCCGATGGTTTTTGGGCGCAGGTAGGTGCAGTCTTTCTTATCGCTATCTCTATTCTGTTTGTCGTTGCTTGGTTTGGAGCGGGTGGCCCTGTTCTCGATTGGCTTCACCAAGCGGCCATCAATACTATTGGGTATGCAGTGTATGTCATGCCACTCCTATTCGTATATGTGGCGGTTGAGATTTTTCGCGCCGAAAACAACCGTATCTCGTTCGTCGTTAAGTTTGCTACTTTCTTGATGATCGTATGGCTTGCAGGCTTGTTTGGCCTGATGAAAAATGCCGAAGGCAAGACGACCGGAGGGTTCATTGGTGATATCGTTAATGCGCCCATGCTGCAACTTGTCGATCCTGCAGTGGCTGCGTTTGTGTATGTTCTTCTTATAGCTATTACGGCGTTGTTTGTTCTGAGGATTTCTCCAATCACTGTCATTAAGAAGCTATGGGAACTGTCTCGTCGTGATACGGCCGAGCAAGATGCCAATATCAAGGTGATGCGCACAGCGGCGGCAACTGCCATACCGAAATCTGCACCAATGGCCGAAATTAAGCTCAATGCCGGCGTACCGATGCTCGACGCTGCCGAGCTGAAAAAAGAAGAGAAGAAATCTGCTCACCGTTCAAGCCTAAAGGGAAGCGTCCTTCGCGATAAGAGCGCTGAAGAGCAGTCTGCTCTTGTGTCGGTGAATGATCCCAACTGGAAAGCGCCAAGCGTCGAGTTGCTCGAGAAAAAACAATCTCCGGCTGATGCTGGCGACGTGCAACAGAATGCCCAAACTATTCGCGATACCCTCAGCGAATTTAGTATTGATGTTGAGATGGAAGGCGCTAACATTGGGCCGAAGGTGACGCAGTACACGCTTCGTCCGCCAAGCGGCGTAAAGCTTACGCGCATCACGGCACTCGAGACCAATATCGCGCTTAACCTCGCTGCGCAGTCGCTTCGTATTGAAGCGCCGATTCCTGGCCAGCGTGCAGTTGGTATTGAAGTGCCAAACCGCAAAGCTGCCGACGTTCGTCTGTACGGTATTCTGACTAGTAAGCAGTGGAAGCATGGCCATGAGCCGCTCAGCTTCGCGATTGGTAAGGATATTTCTGGTGAAGCGGTGATTGGTGAGCTCAATAAAATGCCACACCTTCTGATCGCCGGTCAGACGGGTTCTGGTAAGTCGGTCATGATCAACACGCTTCTGACGAGCTTACTCTACCGGAATAGTCCGAGCCAAATGAAGCTGATTTTGGTCGACCCAAAGCAGGTTGAAATGGCACCATACGAAGACATTCCGCACCTTCTGACTCCTGTTATTACTGAGCCAGAAAAGACGATTAGCGCGCTGAAGTGGGCGGTCAACGAGATGGAGCGCCGCTACAAACTGCTCGCTGAAGAAAAGCTTCGTGATATCAAGAGCTACAATCAGAAGCTTGAGTCTGGCGGTAAGAAAATCTCTATCGAGGATGAAGATGGCAACGCTCAACAAGTTGATGATGGCGCGATGCCGTACATCGTGATCGTGATTGACGAGTTGGCCGACCTTATGATGGTCGCTGCCCGCGACGTAGAGGCATTGATTGTGCGTCTCGCACAAAAGGCTCGCGCTGTTGGTATTCACTTGGTGCTTGCAACCCAGCGTCCGTCGGTTGACGTTATTACCGGTCTTATCAAGGCCAACGTACCGGCTCGTATCGCTTTTACCGTTGCTTCGCAGGTGGATAGTCGTACGATTCTCGATCAAGTGGGGGCAGAGAAGCTACTCGGACAAGGTGACATGCTGATGCTGACATCTGGCATGAACAAGCCGAAACGTATTCAGGGCGCCTGGGTGATGGATGAAGAAGTAATGAAGATCACCGACCACCTCCGTATGCAATCCGCACCGCAGTACAACGATGAAATTGTGTCACAGCCGGTTCAGCTAAACGGCAAAGGTGGTGTGGTAATGGACTTCGACGCTGGTAGTGGCGACGATATGTATAAAGACGCGCTTCGAGTGGTGATTGAAGCCCGCAAGGCGAGCACCAGCCTTTTGCAGCGTCGCTTGCGCATTGGTTACGCTCGTGCTGCTCGTATTATCGAGGAGATGGAAGAGCAGGGCGTTATCGGCGCCGCTGACGGTTCGCGGCCGCGTGACGTGCTGATCAATAGTCTGGATGATCTCACAACCGAGTAATTATAATACATCTTGAAAAGTTTAGAGCCCGCCACCCCAGAAGGAGGCGGGCTCTTAAACTTCTAGAGTGACGGGCTTAGATCCTCTCTGCTATTGCCGGAAAGCTTTTGCACCAATCGACGAGCATACGTGCGACGATGGTGTCGTCGGCGTGTCGCTTGGCGGTGCCATCTTCAATGAGCTTCCGGGTCCTTTGGAGATGCTCGTAGTTCCCGTCGAAGCGAACGCTCCATTGTGCGAGGTTGCGGCGGAGGCTGTCGAGCGTCAGCAGGATATCACCCTGCAGCTCGGCGGCATCGTAGCCGTTGTCTCGCCAACTGCGCAGACGTGCTGGCAGGTCGTTGACGGCGCTGCGCCGTTCGGCGAGTGCTTCTGTCAACTTGCAGAAGCCGTCAACGGTCAGCCGACCATTGGCTTGGAGTTCATGATCGAGTGTTGCTGTTGCGGTAGGCATTATAGGACTTTCTGTAAGGTGCGGAGGGCGACGGTTGTCGAGGACGATTTAAACGCATAGCGGCAGATTTTGCAAGCATGATCGGTATGAGCGGGGACGACATCGCATCTAGACGTAACAGATAAAATCTAGTATAATTACAGGTGTTATTAACTCGGCTTATGCACGACATAAGCATCCAAAAGGATTCCAGAGGAGGAAATCTATGAAAGAATACGAACTAACCGTTCTGATTCACCCTGACCTTGAGGCTGACATTGAGACACCACTTACAAAAGTGCGTGATCTTATCAAGACTCATGGTGGTGAAATCATCAAAGAAGACAACTGGGGCAAGAAAAAGCTTGCTTACAAGATCAACCGCGAAGATTTTGCTGTATACGTATATATGGACGTGAAGCTTCCAGCTGAAGCGCTCCTAAAAATTAGCAACACGCTTAACATTACCGATGAAGTACTTCGTTACCTCCTCGTAACTGTTGATGAAAAGGGCCGCAAGGCGCTTGAAGAAGCTAAAAACCGATCTGCATCTAACGACGAAAAAGAAGAGGAGTAGGAACCATGGCAAAGTCAATCAATCAAGTTATTTTGATGGGGCGCCTTACTCGCGACCCTGAAGTTCGCACAACATCAACCGGTAAGACAATTACAAGCTTTAGTATTGCAGTTGATCGCGGTGGTCAAGAAGATGCGGCTGACTTCTTTGATGTGACAGCCTGGGAAAAGCTTGGCGAGCTCGTTAGTCAGTACCTTTCAAAAGGTCGTCGCTGCCTCGTGCAGGGTCGCCTTCGCCAGGACAGCTGGGACGACAAAGAAACCGGTAAGAAGCGCTCTAAGGTAGAGGTTGTCGCGACAGACGTCACCTTCCTCGATGGTCCTGCGGGCGACTCACAAGGCGGACAGTCAAGCTACTCAAACTCTGGCGCAAGTCAGAACAAAAAGTCTGATGATGTCGTGATTGAAGACATCGACGACAAACCTATTGATTTAAGCGAGATTCCTTTTTAAGGAATAATTTTAGGAGAATATCATGGCTATTAAGCGATTTAAAAAAGATACACCAGCGTATTTTGACTACACAGACGTCAAGACGCTTCAACGTTTCATTAACGTATACGGACAAATTGAGCCGATTGCAAAGACTGGTCTTTCAGCTAAGCAGCAGCGTCAACTTGCCGTCGCTATCAAGCGCGCTCGTCACTTGGCACTATTGCCATTCGTGACATCTAACTAAATATACTAATGTGTTAGAAAACGTTGTGGCGCATATCAATTGATGTGCGCCACGTCGCATTTCTAAAGAAGGGCAGACAATTATGTACCAACCAACTGATTTAAAAAAAGGCGTCGTATGCCAAATTGACGGCAAGCCATATCGCGTAACCGACTACAACCAGAAGGTCATGGGCCGCGGCGGTAGTATCGTCAACGTGAAGTTAAAAAATCTTATCGATGGCAGTGTGATTCCAAAAACCTTTAAGGGTCAAGACAAAATTGAACGGGCTGAAGTGAGTAACAAAAGTGTTCAATATCTTTATACTGACGGTGATCTGTATTACTTCATGGACCCTGAAACATTTGAGCAGTTCGAGCTTAATGCCGATATTGTAGATGCCGCATCGGGTTACCTCAAAGAGGGTGATGAACTAAGCTTGCAGTTCTTTGGTGACCGCGTGATCAACGTTGAGCTTCCGAAAAACCTGTATCTTGAAGTGACATATTCTGAAGATGTTGTGAAGGGCGATACAACAAGTAGTGTCCTCAAGGATGCGACACTTGAGACTGGCATCACCGTGAAGGTGCCTGCCTTTATTAAGGTTGGCGATATCATCTCTGTTGACACCTCGACCGGTGAATACCGCGAACGCAAAAAATAACCAGTAAGTGGTAAAATAAGGCTTATGGTAATCAACGACAGGCACCGACGATGGCTGCATGCTGGCAAAGGTGCGCTCTGGCGGTATCGTCGAGGGCTATTGATTGGCTTTGGCGCACTTTTTGTCGTTGTTATAGCTTTGCAACTGCTATATCCTCCAGCGAAGGGATTGCCGCTGGCGCGAATGGGTGATGCATCTATTGCTTTTGAGGCCGAAACCGCGCTGTCTGAAAAAATACAGACACGGTTTCAGAATGCTACTTTTACCATTCAGGCTGGCGATAAGAAGATGACGTCATCACTCGCCGAAGCGGGTGGTGAGTTAAAGAGTGAGGCTATGGTCCGCGAAGCTACCGAGTATCCACTTTGGCAGCGGTTTATTCCATTCTCAATTCTGTTTCGTCGCGCAGACCTTACGCAGCTGAAAGTGACATTTGGTGATGATCATCTTGCTGACTATGCCAAAAAGGCGGCTTCGCAGTTAACGGTACTGCCGATTGATGCAGGTCTGACTATCAGTGAGGGGAAATTGGCAGTGACTGAGCCGCATAGTGGTGCCGAAGTGACACCGGCTATGGTTCGGGAGCAAGTGCTGGCTGCCCGGTTTGCGAACGCGCACACGGCATTGCAAGTAAAGGCGGGAGCGACCACTCCTAGGCGAAGTATGAAGGATATCGAACCGGTTCGCTTGCAAGCCGAAGGCTATATCGCTCATGCGCTCACAATGAAAGATGGCAGCGGTAAGCATATCGATGTCGCGCCGATTGATATTGCCAGATGGCTTTCTGTCGATAGTAATAATGGTGGTGTTAAGCTGATTATTAAAGACGAGGCGGTCGCTGCATATGTGTCTCAGATCGCAGGGCAGGTGGATGTTGCTCCTGGCGTGGCGCAGGCGAAGCTGGTAGACGGTATTGAAGTGAGCCGCACAGCAGCACCGGGTGGTCTTGGTGTTGACCAAGCGAAGCTCGTCGGCGACCTAAAAACGGCACTTGTCTCTGACGCGAAAGAGGCGGTGATTCAACTTGTTATGAAGCCTGTTGTGCCAACAGCACGGTACGAGCGCAGTTATTCGTCGTCGCGCGCTGGTTTGCAAGCCTATATCGATTATGTGGGTCAAAGCTCAAATACGAAGATTGCGATTACACAGCTCGATGGTAGTGGTTGGTCGGTCGGAGCGAGAGCTGACGAACCGACAGTATCAGCTAGTACATACAAGGTATTCTTATCGCTTGTATTGTTCGACAAAATACATAGTGGTGAGCTACATTGGAGCGATTCGATTCTAGGCTACGATATGGCTACGTGCCTAGAGAAGACGATTGTCGTATCGGCCAACGAGTGTGCCGAAGAGCTCCTCAGCAAATTTGGGAGGACGAATATCAATAATTTCTTGTACGCCCGTGGCATAAGTAGGGCTACAACATTCACAGATTCGGACGCTAGTCAGACATCGGCTGCCGACCTCAACCGTCTGATGACAGGGATCTATAATGGCTCGCTGCTGAGCGGTGATGACCGGGCAAACCTGCTGGATAAAATGGGACGACAGATTTATCGCCAGGGTATTCCTGCTGGCAGCAAAGGTACGGTTCAAGATAAGGTCGGTTTCTTGTGGGACTATCTCAATGATTCCGGCATCGTCCATCATCCAAAAGGAACCTATGCAATAACAATACTGACAAAAGGTAGTTCATGGGGGAATATCGCCCAGATTACCCGAGATGTAGAAGGAATTATGTATCCATGACAAAACAACGACTCGACATAGAGTTAACAAAACGCGGCCTGACAACGAGCCGCTCACAGTCGGAGAGCTGGATTAAGCTTGGCAAGGTGACGGTTGATGGTAAGGTAGTCACGAAACCAGGTCATTTTGTCCGCGACGATAGTGCTATTAAGCTGATGGCTGAGCAGCAATATGTCAGTCGTGCCGGGCTGAAGCTCGCAAGTGTGTCGGACATACTAAAGCTCGATTTTAAAGATAAAATTGTGCTCGATGTCGGTAGTAGTACGGGTGGTTTTACTGACTACGCGCTGCGATCTGGCGCAAAAATGGTGTATGCAGTGGATGTTGGCACGGATCAGCTTCACCCAAGCCTACAGGGTCATCCACAGATTGAACTTCATGAGAAAACCGACATTCGGGACTTCTACATTGAAGGTGACAAACCGGACATTATCGTCATGGACGTATCGTTTATTAGCGTCCGCGAAATTTTGCCTCATCTGGTGAACTATCTTAGTACTCAGGCAACGCAATTCGCGATTATGCTGAAGCCGCAATTTGAAGCAGGCAAGAATCAAACGAACAAGGGAATTATCAAAAACGATGCAATCCGTCGCCAGATTCTGAAAGATTTCGAAGTGTGGGCGAAATACTACTTTACTATTGTTGATAAGCGCGACAGCGATGTGGCTGGTGCTAAGGGTAATCAAGAGCGATTCTATTTACTGCGACGCCTTAAGTAGACATTATACTTAAAATATGATATATTATGCATAAGTCGCTTTGCGACATTTTAGTAACTTTCAATTACAGTCTATCCACCGGGAGGTAGTATGTCAGAAGTGAAGCGGCCACGAGTGGTTCGTCGATCTTTCACTGGCACGATTGCACCTTTCGGGGCGGTCGTGTTGCTTGTAGTGTCAATTTTTGGTGCGGGCATTAGCTCAACATCACAAGTGGGCAGCTCAGCTTCACCCTCTGCATCGGTGTCGGTTACTCAGTCTCCGACGCCATCGCAAGAGCAGGCGCCAAGCCACACCGCACTACCGATTCCTTCGGCT
>CAMLGO010000007.1 GCA_946479665.1 uncultured Candidatus Saccharibacteria bacterium | reverse complement strand
CGAGAACTTCTGTTGCAAGGCCTCTTGTTGTTGCTCGTAAGACATCGACAAGAAGGTATCACTCGACACTAGTCTTTTAAAGTCACTCAGCTGCTGTCGAAGAATATCTATGATGCCCTCCGTGGCAGTCTCACTAATTTCCAGCTGCAGTAACGAGTCGGGCAGAACGAAATGCTCCGTATCGGTTTCATATTCGTGATATTTAATGAGTATTCTCTCTTCATCATCAATCGCTTCAATGACGATACCTTCGTATACCACACCTGCCGCATGGAAAAAGCTTGATCGAACTGTTAAATAACCGTCTTCTTGTCGCTGATACGAACTGGCGAGTACAGTGCACATCCCGTCTTGGTATTCGATTCCAAACAGTTCTTCGAGCACCTCAATATGCTCAGCCTTGGCCGCAGCATCATTCGCCTGATCTACATACGCTTCGACCTGTGATACAGCATCGAAAAAGTCCCCACACTGAAGCTCCTTAAGTACGTCGACGTACGCAGGCTTAGGAGATGGAAGCTGAGGTTCTTGCTCATTCATTGTTAAATGATGCAACGATACACCCATAAAAGCAAGCATATCCGCCATATCTCTAATAGTTGCGGCGGGGTGATATAATAAACTCACAAGGAGTGACCTGCGTCATCATGAAGCGTTAATCATTTACCCTCGTCGAGAAAAATACCTATATTACGAGAAAGGACATACCTATGGCTAAAGGCACCGGTCAGCACAAGGAAAAGAAGAAGTTAAAAAAGGACAAGAAACCAAAAGTAGCAACTTCTCTATAAAATAAAACCCCGCCAAGATGGCGGGGTTTTTAGTTTAGTCCAAAGGACTTTACTCCTCGGTCGATTCTTCAACAGCGCTCAAAAGACTATCTTCGATATTCTTACGTGGTGCTTTTGGCTCAGTCGGCTTCTCGACCGCAGTCTGGGCAGGCGTCGCAGTCTCAATATCGAGCTCGTAGCCAGTAAGGCGGCTTGCGAGACGAACGTTCTGGCCAGCACGACCGATAGCGATCGACTGCTGATCTTCACTGACGAATACTTTAGCTCGCTTAGCTTCTTCGTTGATCTCAACGCGAACAACCTCAGCCGGACTAAGAGCATTACGGATAAATTGCTCTTTATTTTCGTCAAATGTAATGATGTCGATCTTTTCCTGATCACCAATTTCGTTCATAACTGTCTGAACGCGAGTACCGTGACCACCGACAAATGTACCAACTGGGTCAACACCAGGAACGGTGCTGATAACAGCAAGTTTTGTACGACGGCCAGCTTCGCGAGCGATTGCCTTGATCTCAACAGCACCAGTCTCCATTTCTGGAACCTCTTGGCGGAAAAGATACTCAACGAACTGCTCATTACCACGACTCAAGATAAGCTGCGGACCACGATTGCCACGCTCAATGTCCTTAATGAATACCTTAATACGTGAACCTGGGCTGTAATACTCACCTTGGATCTGCTCGCTTTGAGGGATGATACCGTTTGCTTTACCAAGTTCAACGCGGATAACACGTGGTTCAACGCGCTGTACGATGCCGTTTACGACAGTACCGATCTTGTCTTCGTATTCTTCGAGGACGACTTCACGCTCGGCTTCACGAAGGCGCTGTAAAACAACCTGCTTTGCAGTCTGAGCCGCGACGCGGCCAAAGCTTGTAACTTCGTGCTTTTCTTCGACAACACCGCCAAGTTCAGCGTCAGCTTTTACTTTTTTGGCATCCTCGAGACTAATCTCAACAGCATCGCTACCGACTTCTTCGACAATCTCACGTGAAACGAATACGTTCGCCGTACCGTCAACCGTATTGAGCTCAGCACGAACCTCTTGATCACGCTCACCGTTGTCACGACGCCATGCAGCTGCAATCGCCTGTTCAATGACAGACATTACTACTTCTTCGGGCAAGTTTTTCTCTTCGGCAATAGTGCGTACTGCAAGAGTCAGTTGTTTTACGTTAATATCTTCCATAATATATTTCTCCTTTTCTATGAAAAAATCCGACCTGCCGGCCGGAAATGTACTACACGTAGTATAGCACCTATGTCATTTTGGATGCAAGGGCTAATACATATTTGTCATACCGCCAATCGTCTCACTTCTTTCACGCTCAAGCGCATTCATTTTCTGTTCATATTCGGCTTTTATTGCCTTTTCGCGCGCCTCAAGATCCTTGATCTTCTCTCTATGCTCATGGACAAGTCTTTCGGCGAGAATAGCACCATTCTCAAAACCAATCATCTCTTCGGTAAGTTGGCGAATTCTATCTTGTTCACGCTCAGCACCCTTCATGTCACCATGCTTTGCGTACTCCTCCGCGTTGATCGTCGCTTTCCGAATCTCATGCTCAGTTGCTTGCATATTGGCGCGCTGTCTCATTGCTTGCTTTTGGAAATCCTTTAAACTCATAGTCGCACCTCCCTGTATATATTTTACACCCGCAGATTACGCCTGTCACGATGATGAAGCAGGAAGCAATTGACCCGGACAGCCTGTCAGCACGCGCATCATACTGTCATATTCAGATTGCGTCACCCACAGCCGATATCTTTGTTTCACAGCGATCTGCCGAGCAATATATTGGCAGCGAAACGGCTTGTTTGCAGGCAGCCATGTTGCAGCATCGCCATCGGACTTCTGCTGGTTCGCCGCACCATCAACCGCAAGCAGCTCGAGCGGGTCATTCGCGAGCTTGATGCGCTCTTCGGTAGTTAACTGCTGCGCACCCGTTTGCCAGGCATTACTAAGGGCCACGACGTGATCAATCTGAACATCATCACTCGTTGTCCCTCCGCGCCGAAACTGAATATCATGCCCCGTATACGGGTCGTGGAGCAGACCGCTTACGACCTTGCACTGTTCATTAGTCACAGCATCCACAAGGTCGCGATGCAATATAATATTTCGCGTGTCGCAGCCGCCTACCGTTTGCCAACCGTCACCAAACTGACTTCGACTGTAGTCTGTTTTTGGGGCACGACCTTTGATCTCAAGGCGCTTAAGTGTATCAGCCGCCTTCCCAATTGCCGACTCAGTCTTTATTTGCTCTGGCTGTCGCTGCTGCCATAGATCAGGCGACTGTAAAATAGCGACGCCGATACCGACAAGCACCAACACTGCCAAAACACTTCGTCGCCACCGGTATGTCGCATACTTCATCGTATCCATTATATCAATACTCCTTATGCTTTTCGCCTAGACTCGCCCACATAGGAGTAAATTTGTTACAATAGAATAATGCAAACTGTCTCTCAACTTATCGACCAATTCACTCCTGAACACTATGATCTTTCTCTTGCGCTCGAGCGCAAAGCACGCTACTTTAAAGGCACCGTCACTATTCATGGAACCTCTCAACCTGGCGCCCAGCATATCGTACTTCATAGTAAAGATTTGGCTATTGAATCCGTCACTCTCGATGGTCGAAATGCTGATTTTGCCAGCTCGGACAACGACGAACTCTTCATTACCCAGCCCGAGTTTAATGATAGCAAGCACATTCTCGTAATTGGTTTTAGCGGTCAGATTACCGATGCTATGCATGGCCTCTACCCATGCTACTACGAGCACGATGGCATTAAGAAGGAGCTACTCGCCACCCAATTTGAATCACATCATGCCCGCGAAGTCTTTCCATGTATCGATGAGCCGGCTGCAAAAGCAACCTTCGATGTCACACTGACGACCGAAAAAGACGTCACCGTTCTAGGCAACATGCCAGTCGCATCCCAGGTAGCCGATGGCAACCTTCTCGTGACGACATTCGACCGTACACCGCGCATGAGCACGTACCTCCTCGCATGGACGACAGGCGAATTGCATCGTAAAACAGCCACGACAAAAGGTGGCGTTGAGGTAAATATCTGGGCAACGCCAGCGCAGCCAGCCGAGAGTCTCGACTTTGCACTTGATATCGCTACACGCACCATCGACTTCTTTGATGATTATTTTGGTGTCGCTTACCCCTTGCCAAAAAGTGACCACGTCGCCCTACCCGACTTTTCATCTGGCGCGATGGAAAACTGGGGCCTTATTACCTACCGCGAGATAGCACTCCTCGCCGATCCTGCGACTACGAGCATCGCGAGCAAGCACTATATCGCTACTGTCATCGCTCATGAGCTTTCACATCAGTGGTTTGGCAACCTTGTCACTATGCAGTGGTGGAACAATCTCTGGCTCAACGAAAGTTTTGCGACCCTCATGGAATATATCGCTGTCGATGCCCTGCACCCCGAATGGAACGTATGGCTCGATTTTGCTACCATGGAAAGCATCGCAGCCCTTCGCCGCGACAGTATCGACGGCGTCCAGGCAGTTCAAGTCGATGTTAACCACCCAGACGAAATCAGCACTTTGTTTGATGGTGCCATTGTCTACGCCAAGGGCGCACGTCTCCTGCGCATGCTCCAGCAATATATTGGGCACGAGGCCTTCCAGGCCGGTCTCAAAGAGTACTTCAAGTCCCACGCGTACAGCAACACGGTAGGCGACGATCTTTGGCGAGCCCTCAGCGATGCGAGCGGCAAGGACATCGCAACGTTTATGAATACATGGATTTCACAATCCGGCTATCCGGTATTAAGCGTTTCAAAGCAGAATGATCAAATTACGCTGTCACAACAGCAATTCTTCACTGGCCCTCATCAGCCCTCAGGCAAGCTATGGCCGATTCCGCTTGAGTCATCGTGCTCAGAGATGCCAGAGCTTCTCTCGACGAAGACAGTAACGGTCACGCGTCATCACGACACGCCGCTTCGCTTTAACGCAGGCGACACGGCACACTTTATTACTCACTACGACGTCAGTCTTCTCGCGCAGCTGATCGAGGAAGTTCGCGAAGGAAAGTTATCTCCTCTCGATCGCCTCCAGCTTCTTCATGAACAAACCCTTCTAGCCCGCGGCGGAATCATCAGCAGTGCCACCCTCTTACCACTCCTCGACGCCTATAAGAACGAGCATACCGAAGCCGTCTGGGATATCATCGGTATTGCTATCAGCGAGCTAAAGAAATTTGTCGAAACAGACCCAGTGGCCGAAAAGCAGCTTCGAACATTTGCAGCCAATCTTGCCAGGAGTGAATATAATCGACTCGGCTGGGATACGCAGCCAAACGAAGCCGAGCAAGACACCAAGCTTCGAGCAAACATTATTGGCCTCATGATCTATGGTGAAGATAGCGATGCCGTCGATACTGCACTTACAACTTACAAAAACACACCACTCGAGCAACTCGACCCTGAACTGCGCGGCTTGATTCTTAGTGCGGCTGTCCGCTACGGTGACGATGCGGCTATTATCGACACACTACTTAAGCACTACAGCCAAAGCTCATCTGCCGAGCTACAGCAAGATATCGCTTGCGGCCTGACCTCAACGAAAGATGCGGCAGCCATCCAGAAGCTGCTTGCAACACTGACGAATAACTCAATCATTCGCTCGCAAGATACCGGACGCTGGTATGTCTGGCTACTTCGTAACCGTGATGGCCGATCACTTGCCTGGCAATGGCTACAGGACAACTGGACATGGATCGAAAAGACATTTGCTGGCGATAAAAGCTACGATGATTATCCTCGCTACAGCGCAGGTGTGCTAAGTACACAGACACAGCTTGATGAGTATCGCCAGTTCTTCACTCCGCTTAGCGAAATTCCCGCGCTCACCCGCGTGATTGCCATTGGCATCGTAGAAATCGAAGGCCGCGTCAACTTGATCGAACGCGATAGCCAAGCAGTTCGAGACACCCTAGCCAAGCTCTAAAAACTCTTCAACCATCGGGGGCTGACCGGTGACGCTCGCGGCAGCCAGGCGTAAGCTGAATGATTTCAGGCTATATTTTACAGCATAGTATTCAGCGGCAAAGGTCATTTGTCGCTGTTTTTTATTCGTGATCGCCGCCAGTCCATCGCCTTGATCTGGCTTTTTGCGATATTTCACTTCAGTAAAATAAACTGTATCGCCGTATTTTGACACGATATCAATTTCGCAAAACTTTGTTTTCCAATTGCGCTCCATAATTTCATGGCCACTACGTACGAGATAATTCGCCACCTCATTCTCTGCAATATCGCCAATCTGCTTGGTCGTTGCCATGGAGCCGCGGGTGGCGTCGAGCGGGGCAGCACCCGATTCTGCGAATGTAATCGTTCGAGAATCAGGGGCAGACTCGACGACAGGACCCGCAAATCGATACTTCACTAGGGGCGCAAAACTAAGCCTATGTAACGGCGTCACACCCAACTCCTCTATCGCCGCACGATGAGCGGCCGTGCCATAGCCCGAATGACTCGAAAACTTATATCCCTCGTATACGGCATCCTGTTCTGTCATGTAACGATCGCGAGCAACCTTGGCAATAATCGAAGCTGCACTCACGCAGGGTATGAGGAGATCGGCCTTTGCAAGCGTTGTCACAAAGGGACCTTTCGTCGTATCTTTCAAAAAGTTAATAGTACCGTCGATAATAATTTCATGATACGGTGCCTCGATTTGCTCTACTGCTCGTTTCGTTGCAAGTACAAGTGCCGCCGATAAGCCTATCTCGTCGAGCTCATATGCCTCAACCCAGCCAAGTCCATAGCCAGCCGCTTGTTCACGAATCAGGATATCGAGCGCTTCACGTCGCTTCTTAGAAAGCTTCTTACTATCAGTCAAGCCGTCAATCTCGGCCCCACCTAGCACCACTGCGCCCACCACCAGCGGCCCCGCCCATGGCCCACGACCAACTTCATCAATACCAAGAATCATACCTCTATTGTAGCAATAAAAAACGCCCGATTCTCATCGGACGTCTCTTTTATATCAAGCGATATTATTTTGCTTCGGCAGTTTCTTCAGCTTTCGGAGCCTCTTCTGCGGGAGCTTCGGCGACAGTGTTGACACCTTCGCGGTCGAAGTTCTTAGCAACAAGACGAGCACTCTTACCGCTACGGTTACGTAGGAATGAAAGGTAGTTGCGGCGAACTTTCGCACGACGAGTGATCTCTACTTTCTCAACAAGTGGGCTGTGAAGAAGGAAGCTCTTCTCAACGCCAACACCACTGGCAATCTTGCGAACAGTGATACGTGAAGTGTGCGACTTCTTGTTGTCAGTACGGATAACAACACCTTCAAAAATCTGGACACGCTCCTTGTTACCTTCTTTAATTTTCTGGTGAACACGAACGGTGTCACCGCTGCGGGCGTCAACAACACCAGCTTTTTTCTGCGCTTCGTTGACTTGTTTAATTAGTTCAAAACTCATAATATATCCTCTGTTTAGTGTTCGCTCTAGCGAATTTGACTGGCCACGCAGCTGTATGACTGCGGCTCCATGTCGTCGCCCGCAAACGGTTATTACATACAATCAGCTGTTGATTATAGCATAGAGGAGGAAAATATGAAAGGGGTTCGCCTCGGATATCAGCCTGGACTGGCTTTTATTTAAATTACCCGATTCACTTCGTCGAGCGTCGTCTCGCCGCGAAGCGCAGCAAGAATGCCAGCCTCAAGAAGCGTTACCATGCCATCCTGGCGCGCCTGGCGTTCAATCACTTCGGTGTGGACATCCTGAACATCTCCTCGAAGGAATTTCTGAATATTCTCGCCTACTACCATCTGCTCCATGATAACGACACGGCCCTTGTAGCCAAACGGTGCATCGTCACTCGGTTTTGGTCGCCAAAGTTTGAAGGTATCAAGATCTGGCTTTTCAATGCGATCAGGCAAGTCTTTCAAGCTGTCCTTAACCCATTGACGAGTCGCCTCATCCGGCTCGTATTCTTCTTTCGTCGCATCATAGAGCCGACGAACAAGCCGCTGCGCAATAACGAGGCGGATCGCAGAGCTGAAGATGGGGTTCACACCGATAAGATCGATCATACGGCTAAAGGCGGCACTCGTCGAGTTGGCGTGAAACGTCGAAAGCACGAGATGCCCCGTAATAGATGCCTGGATAGCCGTCTTGGCCGTATCGGTATCACGAATCTCGCCGACCATCACGACGTCAGGGTCAAGACGCAGCACGGCACGAAGGCCATCAGCGAAGCTCGAACCGCTCGTCGTATCAATTGGAATCTGCGTAATACCATTAATGCCATATTCGACAGGATCTTCGAGTGTAATAATTTTTCGATCGGGCGTATTAAGTGCGTTAATCATGCTGTAGAGCGTCGTTGACTTACCGCTACCCGTCGGGCCAACCATTAACACCATGCCACGCGGATGGCTAACAATTTCATCGATCTCATGACGCTCCGAGGCGCCAATGCCAAGCAGGTCAAGCTGAAGCAAACTTTCGTCAAAGTTAAACAGACGCATCACGGCATCCTGACCAAACATCGTCGGCACGGTTTCGATACGAAGATTGAGAATATGCGTGGCACCGTCGCGGGTGATCTCTTGCTGCATATGACCCGACTGCGGCTCCTTTGCGGCCGAACTCAGATTGGCACGAGATGCGAGAGCGCCCATGATCACCCTATAGCGGTCACGATCTAGGTCGGCAACGGCATGAAGTGCACCATCGATACGCATACGAATGCGAATGTGCGTACGTTGATTTTCAATGTGAATATCGCTCGCATTCAAACGATCGGCTTGATCGATAAGATATTCGAATACCCGGTCGCTACTAACGGAATTGAGCGTTTTACTCACCTGTGTAATCGTTTCGCTGTCGCCCGCTTTAGCAATTTGGATATCGTCGTAGATTACCTCTTTTGGCGGGTCAAAGCGATTCATGAATGCCCTGAATGCCCCTTGGCTAATCAAAAGGAATTGAATATTGCGCCCGGTATCGTGATACTGCTGTTCCATCTGATGGATGAGTGATTGCGGCGTCTGGCTTGTAACGCCAAAACGAAATGGCTCCGATTCGCCACCGGCAATAAGTGGTACCAAGCGACCCTTGTACATATCCTGAATATCAAGAATGCCGTCAGCCAGTGGCAACGTTGCCTCAAGTTCGCGCGTATCGAGATACTGCAAACCGAGAATCGCGGCTCGTTCTTGAGTCGCCTTTTCGTCGAGATCACGGCGACGCTGTTGAATTTTGTCTTCGTCCATTACCTATGACTATAGCAAAAAGCTTATGTATTTTATAGTGGTACAATTGGATGTAATGCCCGAGATCATTGTTATTGCTCATAATATCCGCTCAACCCATAACGTTGGGGCTATTTTTCGCACGAGCGAAGGCTTTGGCGTGACAAAGATTATCCTCAGTGGCTATACGCCATATCCGACGCTACCCCACGACAGCCGACTCCCTCATATTTCCCGAAAACTTACCGACCAAATCCATAAAACAGCTCTTGGCGCTGAGGCAATCGTACCGTTTGAATACCAAGAAGTGCCCGATATTGAATCGCTCAAAGCAGCTGACTACCGAATTGTTGGCCTCGAGCAAGATGCCCGCTCGATCATGCTCCAAGACTACAAAGCACCCGATAAAATCGCCCTGCTTCTTGGCGAAGAAGTCGAAGGCATTACGAACGATATGCGAGATATTTGCGACGACCTTATCGAGATACCAATGGTTGGCAAAAAAGAATCATTCAACGTCAGCGTCGCCACCGGCATCGCGCTTTATGCGCTATTTACCGCCTAAGTTACTTTAAAACGACACAATCTTCGCCAAGCTGCTTGACGAGTGCGCTAATAAGATTATCACTGCCATCAACGCCAAATGGCAACTTAATCGCAGACTTTTTATCAGCACCAAGCACCAAGATGATGTCAGTCTTGCCAGGATATTCACTACATATCTGCTTTAGGCCTAGAAGTGCGTCATGGTTGTCGGTATTTTTAATATGGACGAATAGTTTTTTAACAGGCGGAATATCGAGAATTGGGCGCGGTTTTTCAACAACGGGCTTTTCAGCTGGCGCTGTACTTGCCGGCATACTTACTTCGCCTCCGGTTTTCTTCGCCTTAAATTCTGCAACTCGCATCGCCTTCACCTTGGCGCTCATTTTTGGCGCCTCCATCTTACGGCCGGTTGATTCGTACTCACGTAGCTCCTGATCAGTCACTTCAACCACCTCGTCGGCGATCATCTTGGCATCAGTTCCTAGGTTGCCATCACGATCACGGGCACTCATCTTGCCCGTTACGCGAATAACCGCATCCTGCACCAGCTTCGCACCAACTTGCTCGTATAAATTCGGGAAGATGATCACTTCACCTTCGGCCGTCTTGTCTTCGATGCCGACAAAGGCCATTTTGGTACCAGATTTGGTGATAATAGTACGCACCGTGCTCACCAGGCCGCCAATGGTAGCTTTTTTACCGTCAACATCAGGGGTCATGCGACTCAGAGGGATTGTTTGCTCCTCAAAATATGCGTCGTAGTTGTCGAGCGGATGAGCACTAATATAGAGACCGAGCAGTTCTCGTTCCCATGTGAGACGCTCTTTCTCTGTGTGCTTTGCTGGCGCCGCCTGCATAGTCACGGTCGGTTGTATACTGGCACTGTCCGTCAAACCGCCGAAGAGGTCGGTCTGGCCACTGAGCGCTTCCTTTTGAACTTTACTTGCGAACGCCTGAATCGTTTCAAGATTATAAAGCAGGTCTGAGCGGTCACCCATAGCGTCAAACCCACCCGACTTGATAAGCGAGTCCCAAGCCTTTTTATTAAACTTACCTGTCGATACGCGCTTGGCAAAATCTTCAATGCCGGCAAATTTTCCGTCCTCGCGAGCCCGCAAGATCTCTTCCACCGCACCGACACCAACACCCTTAATGGCTGCCATGCCGAAACGAATCTTGCTCTCATTCGGTACGATCGCAAATTCGACGAATGACTCATTAACGTCCGGTGCAAGTACCGTTATACCCATATGCTTACATTCGGTAATTTCAATCGCTAGGCGCTCGATATCGTCTTGATCACTGGTCATAAGAGCGGCCATAAAGGCATCTGGATAGTGCGCCTTCAAATATGCCGTCCAGTAAGAAACCAGGCCATAACACGCGGCGTGGGACTTGTTAAAACAGTAGTTCGCAAACTCTTCCAGCTGATCCCAGAACTTTTCGGCAACCTCTTTTTTAGCCCCGCTCGTCTTTATGGCACCTTCCACGAAGTCAACCTTCACCTTACGCATGAGGTCGATCTTTTTCTTACCCACTGCCTTACGTAGGGTATCAGCCTGTCCACCGGTAAACCCGGACCACTCCTTGGAAATCTGCATAAACTGCTCCTGGTACACTAGGATCCCGTAGGTACTTTTGAGCGAGTTCTCCATACCCTTATCGAGATAGGTAATTTCTTCTTGACCATGCTTACGCTTAATGAAGCTATCGATAAACTGCATCGGACCCGGTCGATAGAGTGCCACCATGGCGATGATGTCCTCAAATACGGTCGGCTTAAGCTCGCGAAGATACCGTTTCATGCCGGCGGACTCAAGCTGGAACACGCCGGTGGTATCACCGCGCTGGAATAGCTCGTACGTCTTCACGTCGTCGAGTGGAATCTTTGAAAGATCAATCTCGTTTTTGTATACCTTTTTAATAATACGAAGCGCATTATTAATAATCGTAAGGTTAGAAAGCCCCAAGAAGTCCATCTTGAGTAGCCCAAGCTCTTCGACCGGACCCATCGGAAACTGCGTGGCGACAACACCTTTTTGCGCCATCTCAAGCGGCACATAGTTAACAACAGCCTCAGGAGCAATCACCACGCCAGCGGCATGCACACCATGTGAACGCATCGTACCTTCGAGGCGCATGGCAAAATCGAGCACCTGCTTAGAGGTTGGATTCGATTCGTACTCTTTCTTCAGATCAGCATCTTCTTTAACACTCACCACCAGTGGAATATGTCGCCCCTGAGCTGGCGGCGGAATCATTTTAGACAGACGATCAGCTTCGGCATATGGCACCTGTAGCACGCGCGCTACATCGCGGACAGCCGCACGTGCCGCCATCGTACCAAACGTACCGATGTTGGTCACGCGATCACGGCCGTACTTTTCAGCACAATACTCAATCACCTCGCCACGGCGAGTGTCTTGGATATCAATATCGATATCCGGCATTGAAATACGATCCGGGTTTAAGAAACGCTCAAAAAGAAGATCATATTTGAGTGGATCAAGATCGGTAATCCTGAGCGCAAAAGCAATGATTGAGCCTGCCGCCGAGCCACGACCAGGGCCAAAAATAATACCCTGGGATTTACCCCAGTTAATAAAGTCCTGAACGATCAAGAAGTAGCCATTGTATCCCATGCGATCAAGCACGCCGAACTCCATATCGAGGCGCTCTACTTGTTCGGGTGCAAGTTTTCCACGAATGGCATCATTACCCATCTCGCCCGCCTCGTCCCACGGAATGCCGAGATAGCGAAATGCCATGCCTTGATACACCAGGTGATCGAGGAATGACTTTTCGGTCATACCCTCTGGTACTGGGAACTCTGGAATCAGAATCTTACCAAGCTCAATTTCAACATGACAACGGTCGGCAATTCGCTTAGTATTACGAACTGCCTCCGGGTTTGTCCTTCCCCAGCGGCTAATGATATCACGTGGATCGGTTACGTGAAGCTCAAAGTCCTTTAGGCTCATGCGTTTTTCATCGCTTAAGTATGATCCCGTACCCACACACAACAAGATCTCATGAGCATCTTGATCGTCATGACTCAAGTAGTGGCCATCACTCGTGACAGCACAAGGAATGTCAAGATCCTCGGACAGACGATGGAGATACTCATTGATCTTCACCTGCACGTCCCATTTGGCGGGACAATCCGGGTGGCCGTGATCTTGCAGCTCAAGATAATACCGATCGCCAAACACCGACTTATACCAGCTAGCGACCCTCTTTGCCTCTTCGTAGTTGTCAGAGCGTAAATTTTCACCCACCTCACCACTCGCACAGGCAGATAAGATAATCAGGCCCTCGTTGTACTGCTCGAGTAGCTCGTGATCGATACGAGGCTTATAGTACATCCCCTCAAGATTCGCCAGTGTCGAAAGTTTCATCAGATTACGATACCCCTGGTCGTTCATGGCGAGAATGATCAAGTGGTAACGCGCTTTATCCTTCTGCGGGTCACGGTCGTGACGCGAACGAGCAGCGACATACGCTTCCATCCCAAGAATAGGCTTAACTCCGCCCTCCTGGGCTGCCTTGTAAAATTCAATCGTACCGCTCATTGTACCGTGATCGGTGATCGCCGTCGCTTCCATGCCAAGATCCTTAACGGTTCGCACAAGGTCAGGGATCTTAGTCAAACCATCAAGTAAACTGTGATGAGTATGATTATGCAAGTGGACATAGTCCGACGCCTGAAGTTGTGCCGTATCTGTCGGCTGTGATGCAGTTTCTACCCCCATAAGTACTTTCTAGTATAACGAATGTTACCCCATATTGTCTGTAGTAATTGTAGTAAAATTAGCGAGATCGTGACTGCAAGGCATCACGTAGCTGCGTGAAGAAGTCTCCAATACCAGGCCAATCGACAAATTGGCTCATAATCCACACGGCGATCGCCACGAGAATCGTACCACCAAGCACACTTCCGAATCCAAAAAACAAGCCACGAATAAAGTTCATCCAATAGACTTGCTTACGACTTCGATGCAAATCATAGAATAGCTCCTCGATAAGATCATGGCGAGCCCCTCGTTCATTATCCTCTTTAGCCTTGTCGATCACCTTTTTCACTACGCCTTTTTTGCTCACACTATTTCCTTTATTTACATACGTGGCACACTGTTCATTTCAGTGTGCCACGATGATGGTATTTACGCAAATAACCGATTATCTGTTGTCGCGGAAGCCCTTCTTGGCACCCTCAATCGCATGCTCCGTTCGTTCACGAAGATCTTCAGCTTTTGCCTTTACATCTTCGGTAACATCGGATGCTTTTAGCTTTGCGGTCTCAGCTGCTTCATCTGCTTGATCACGAAGGTCACGTGCTTTTGATTTGAGATCAGCTCGTGTCTCTCTGCCACTTTTTGGAGCTGTTAAGATTCCCGCAACAACACCTGCCGCCGCGCCGATAAGTGCACCGAGAACAAATTTACCTTTTGACATAGTATGTCTCCTTTACTTTCGATTCTTAAACTTATTAAACTGCTTCGTAATGAGCCTCATAATGAACGCCGATGACGTCACCTTAGCGAATCCAGCGATAGCCGCCTCGACGCTGTTTGCCGTTCGCCCAGCCGTTTCGGCTACTTTCTTGATTTGTCGCGTTACTTTAATAAGTAGCACAACGAGAACGATTGCCAAGATTAAGAAGATGGCAAGAACAACGGACAGAATGACGACAAGAATCTCAGCAGCCCCACTCATAGTGCTATGCCCTTCTGCCAGTTACAAGACGTACGATAAAGATCAGGACAATGGCGCCAATTACCGACACGAACAGGCTGTAAATGCTAAAATCATCTACTCCTTCGCCGCCAAGTAACTTAACGATAAACCCACCGAGAAGAGCACCCAAGATACCAACAATGATGTTCTTCAGCAAGCCACCTTCTTCTTTCATGATCGCTTTCGCAATCCATCCGGCAAGTGCACCTAGTACAATCCATGCTATCCAACCCATAATACCCTCCTTATGCTGTTAGTTGTATTTCTATTATAAACGATTTCTCAGGTACTGAGCAAAGTCGGCACCATATTCATCGCTTTCAAGAGCGATATCAACCACTGCTTTTAGGTACTTTAACTGATCACCGGTATCATGCCAAACACCTTGGATGAACTGTCCGTAGACTTCGTCGATATGTGCCAATTCATTGATACTGTCAGCAAGCGTAATCTCACCACCCTTGCCTGGAATTTCCTTGGCAATAATTGGCAGGATGTCCGGCGTTAGGAGGTAACCGCCAACCGAAGCAAAATTACTTGGCGTATTAGCCTCACCGGGCTTCTCAACTAGCTCGGCAAGCTTAAATGTATATTCACCGATCTCGTCGCTGATCGCTGCCATACCATACTTGTCGGCCTCCCTTTTATCAACTTCAATCAGCGAAATCACTGATTTACCTGTTTTTTCATACGCCTCTTTTAGCTGGACGGCACGAGGCACCTTGCTGCGGAAAAAATCATCCGCAAAGAACACAAAGAATGGCTCGTCATCATCAATCAAGTGCGCCGCGTTCAATACCGGGCGGGCATTCCCTTTTGGCGACCCCTTTTGCCGTACATACACAAAATTTGCCAGATGGGCGATCGCTTCGATTTCATCAGCCTTATCATCTTTACCTTTTTCACGTAACTCTTTCTCAAGCTCGTCACTGCGATCAAAATGATCTTCTACGGCCCGTTTCGTACTACCAGTCACAATAATAATATCTGTCACGCCGGCAGCGACCGCCTCCTCGACGATCAACTGAATCACCGGTCGATCAATAATCGGCAACATCTCTTTCGGCATTGCCTTTGTTTGCGGTAGAAATCGAGTACCGAGTCCTGCGGCACAAATAATTGCTTTGGTTGGCTGTTTCATTACTCACCCCCTTTACTCAATAGCTTTAGCTCTTCATATGCCAAGAAAACCGCTTCGGTATCTGTCATCTGAGCTGTTCGCGCGTTCTCAAATAGCTGATCGATTGAAATAAGTTTTACGTTTACGAACTCACCGTCGTCAAGCTTCTGATCGTGAGCCTGATGACTATTCTTTGCAAGATAAAAGTGCCATGTCATATTGGTGTACGCATCCTTATAGACCTTGCCGAGATACATTACATCGTCACTAACGTACCCTGTCTCTTCGTGAAGTTCCCGGAGCACAGCCGCCTGATAGTCCTCACCTTGCTCAGCGCCACCGCCAGGCAACTCATGAAATATTTTTTCCGGTCCTGGGCGGAACTGCTCTGCAATAACAACCTGGTTGTCTTTAGTCAATGCAATGATCGCAACTGCGACCTTGTCCATCGCATCTTTTGTTACATATTCCGCAGGACGACCATCCGGCTGCTCGAACGTTTTACGCACGAGTATCCTCCAGCCAACTTTGATCTCTTCATCAGGTTTGAGCCGAGGCCATGCTTCCATGTGTTTTATAACCTTTCGCGAATTAGTTTCTGCGCTAATGCCGGATTAGCCTTGCCCTGTGATTTCTTCATAATCTGCCCAACAAGGAAACCGATAACCTTGTCGTTACCATTTCGAATATCCTCGATCGCCTTTGCACTGGCTGGATCAGCCAACACCTCGTCGACGATAGCCGCGATTGCACCTTCGTCGCTTACCTGGATGAGATTCTTGCGCTCTGCAATTACTTCAGGGCTTTCCGATGAGCTTAGCATGTCCATGAATACTTCTTTGGCAGCCGTTGAACTCAACTTGTTGTCGTCTACCATCGCTGCAAGTTGAATGAGATATTCCTCGGGTACAGTAATTGCACTTTTGGCCGTCTCGTCCGAGCTACTGTCGCTAAGGGTCATTAAGAGCCAAAGCGCAACTCGACGAGCGGCACCCGCACCAGCTTGATCAAAAATGCGCTGTACGAGTTCGGCTGTTTCACGACTCCCAAGTAATGCGTTGATTACGGTTTCATCGAATCCAATCACTTTCCATGCTTCACGGTAGAATGATGGCAGGTGCGGGACAGTCGCCTGAATCTCGGCAATCTCTTCCCCCGTAAGAACGATTGGTGGAATATCGGCATCGGGCATGTAGCGATAGTCCTGCGCATCTTCTTTTGAGCGCTGACTTGTCGTAATCAGCTTGGCGTCATCCCAACCACGCGTTTCCTGCACAACCCGCTCGCCGCTTTCAAGTCGTTCTACTTGGCGGCGGAACTCATATTCGGCAGCTTTCTCGACGCTACGGAATGAATTGAGGTTCTTTACCTCGGCGCGAGTACCCAGCTCGGTCGAACCTTTTGGTGCAACC